>JACRGP010000017.1 GCA_016217765.1 Nitrospinota bacterium
GGCAGATCAAGGTAATTTTCAGATGGGGTTTTTCAAGATCGGCGTAAAACTTTATGCCCTTGTCGGCATGGTCATGCTCGGCATGTTGTGCGTCATCCTATACACCGTGACGACTCTCAACGGCCAGAAGAAGGACGCCCAGATGATCGATCTCGCCGGCAAGCAACGCATGCTGACGCAGAAACTGACCAAGGCGGTCAACGAGATGCAACTCGGGAACCTGAAAAAATCCGAGGAAATCCGCCTGACCTCCAAGGAGTTCCAGAATGTCCTTGTGGGACTCATCGACGGCAATGCCGAGCTCAGACTGCCGGCGGCGGAGACGCCGGAAATCAAGGAGGCCCTGGACAAAGTCACGGCCCTGTCCGGCCCCTTCTTTCAAGAGGTCGAATCGTTAAACGAACGCTGGCCCGCGATCCAGAAGGAAACCGACGCCATCCGCGCCGGCAACCTGGCTTTGTTCGAGGACGCCAACCAGATCGCGATCGCCCTGGGTAGCGTGATGGACGCGCAGACGGTTTCCGTCGCGGGCAGGATGCGGGCAATCACCCAGCGCATGAGCAAGGCCATTCTGGACTACGTCTTGTCGCGCAACGAGGCATCCGCCGAGGAGGCAAGAAGCTTGCTGGCATTGCAAAAAAAAATCATCGATGGACTGCTGGCCGGAGACGGCGGCCTCGGCATCAATACGGTCAAGGACGGCGCGACGATAGCAAAGATCGAGGCTTTCCGCGAGAAATGGGGCGCCTTCGCCCAGGCCGCGCAATCGGCGCTCGACAAACTGCCGTCGGCTAACAAGTCCTCCAAATATATTACCGAGAACAACGTCCCGCTTCTGAAGGCGATGAACGAGGCGGTGCAAATCATGACGGCGCATTCCCAGAACAAAGTGGAAAGGATGATCGACAGCGAATACGTCATCACGGCGATCCTGTTCATCGCTGTCATCGCGGTCAGTTACTGGATCATCAGAGGCATCACCCAACCCCTGACCCTGGTCGCGGACAAGTTGCGGGAAATGTCGGAGGGCAATCTCGACCAGGAAAATTTAACGGTCATGACCGGGGACGAAACCGGCTTGCTGGCCGATATCTTCAATCGCCTGTTGTCCTCGATCAAAACCTTCATGGACGACACCCGCGAGATCCTGGCGGGAAATACCGGCAAGGAACGGTTTGACGTCGGAGGCGACTTCTCCAAGACCCTCCGCGACATGCTGGAGCAAGCCCGCGCCGGCCAGAAGCGGGCCGCCGAGATCGCCTTCCAGGCGCATGCCGGCAGGGCCAACATCACCGTGGGGTTCATGTACTGCGACGAAAACCTGAAAATCGCCGCCCTGAACGAAAAAACGCGCGACATTCTCGGGTCGGTGGAAAAAGACATTCCGGGAGGGATCAAGGTAAGAGATCTCGTCGGCCAGTCGATCGACGTTTTTCACAAGGACCCGGAACATAACAAGAAGGTATTGCGCGATCTGCATCCAGGCCTCTCCGTCGGCGTGGAAAGTCATTTAGGCGACAAAATCCTGCGCATAACCGTCACCAAGATCGTCGACGACCAAAAACAAGGGTTGGGTTACTGCGCCGCGTGGGAAGACATCACCCAGCAACGCAACAACGAAAAAGAAGTGGCGAGGCAACAGGAGGAGATACAGAGGACGGCCAAGGAACTGCAACAGAAAGTGAACTCGATTCTGGGAACCGTCGAGTACGCGGCGAAAGGCGACCTGACCCGGGAAATCGAGGTCGATGGGACCGACGCGATCGGGCAAATGGCTGGCGGCTTGCGCCGGTTTTTCCATTCGATCAGGTCGAGCCTGGAGCAGATCGGCCAGAACGCCATCGCCCTGGGCGGCTCCGCCGAGGAACTCACGGCCACCAGCCAGCAAATGGCGGGCAACGCGGAGGAGACGTCGGCGCAGGCGAATGTCGTTTCCGCCGCCTCCGAGCAGATCAGCAAGAACGTCCAGACCGTGGCGACGGGGTCCGAGGAAATGAGCGCCAGCATCAAGGAGATCGCCAAGAACGCCTCCGAGGCCGCCCGGGTCGCCTCGTCGGCCGTCAAGGTGGCGGAGGGCGCCAACGCCACCGTGGCCAAGCTGGGGACCAGTTCCGCCGAGATCGGCGCGGTCGTCAAGGTCATCACCTCGATCGCCGAGCAGACCAACCTGCTGGCGTTGAACGCCACCATCGAGGCGGCGCGCGCCGGGGAGGCGGGCAAGGGCTTCGCCGTGGTCGCCAACGAGGTCAAGGAATTGGCGAAGGAGACCGGCAAGGCCACCGAGGACATCGGCAAGAAGATCCAGGCCATCCAGAGCGACACGACCAGCGCCGTGGACGCCATCGGCGAGATCGGCAAGGTGATCAACCAGATCAACGACATCGCCAACACCATCGCCAGCGCGGTGGAGGAGCAGACGGCGACCACGAACGAGATGACGCGAAACGTCTCCGAAGCCGCGAAAGGGGTCGGCGAGATCGCGCAAAACATCACCGGCGTCGCCCAGGCCGCCCAGAATACCAGCCAGGGAGCCAACCAGACGCAGGAAGCCTCCCGGGAGTTATCCAGGATCGCGTCCGGGTTGCAACAGTTGGTGTCGCAGTTTAAAATCCGTTAAGAGCGTCTAACAAAATGAAATTCCCCATAATTTCCTCCCCCTTGACGGGGGAGGTTAGGTGGGGGTGAAAAGCCGGGCAAACGCCCGGAGGCAACACGGCGATGACGCTACCGCGATCGCCGGAACGCGATCTCCGCCTCGGCGTCAGCCTGAGGCGGTATCGGATCCAGCGTTCACGCTGGTCACCCTCCCCCAGCCCCCTCCCTCAAGGGAGGGGAGGTATTTGTGTGTCCAGACAATCGGTTCATTTTGTTAGGCGCTCTAAGGAGGGATGGGCGAGTCAAGGAGGACGGACCATCAGAGACGCATGGACAAGATTGAGGACTTCAAAAACCTGCATGACGGGAAGCGGTTGTTCATCCTGGCCTCCGGCCCATCGTTAAGCTTCCTGGACCTGGGCCCGTTGCGCCGGAGGATCGTCATGGGGCTCAACCGGTCGTCGAAAATCTTCCCCGGCACGCTTTACCATTGCACCATGGACCTGCGGTTGTTCGAGGAATGCCCGGAAGCGCTGAAGACCGCCAATTATTTGTTTACGCTTGAGGACCGACCCTGGGGCATCCCCATCAAACTGCTGGGCTCGGAGGGGTTCAGTTGGGACCTTGGCAGGGGGATTTATTCGGGGTACACCGTCTCTTATATGGCCCTACAGATCGCGGTCTATATGGGTTTCAACGAGATTTTCTATCTGGGGTTGGACTTGAAACACGACGGCCCGCGGACGCACTTTTTCGGTCATGATTTCCATTCCCACGCGCACGAACAAACGGAGTTTCCCAAAATGCGGAAAATGCTTTGTTACGGGGCGCAAGTCCTGGCTAACGCGGGCGTCCGCATTTTCAACTGTAACCCGGACTCCGCTCTGGAGTGTTTTCCCAAGGTAACCTACGAATACGCCGTTTCCCTGTAAACCGAAGTCGGCCAGGATCATTCCCGGCGCTTCAATCCCATGTGGTCTTTCATTTCCTGTTCCACTTTGTGCGAGTCCTGGGAATTGTACAAAACCAGGTTATGGAGGTGTTCGTAACTTTCCAGGCCAATCTCGGTGAACCGGATGCCCATCCCTTGAGGAGTCAAACGTTCCACCATCCCCTTCACCTCGATGCGGATGCCTTCTTCCCTGCCGCCCAGGAAAAGGACCATGTCGCAGACGGCGCCCGCTTCCAAAGCATGGTCCTGGCACAGCATGAAGAGACCCTTCATGCTCACATCGCGCGTTTGCTCGGAAAAGATGGATTTCCCGCCGGAATCGACCTGGACCTCGATTTTGATGGGAACCCGGGTGAACTCTCTGTGATCCCCTTCGCCTGTTTCGCTCATGACGCCTTTCCCGAAATGCGGTTTAACTTAAAACGATTATAAAACTTTTCCGCTGAGGAAACACCATTTTCTTGATATTTTCACGACGTTTGACAAAAAGAACCCTTTGGGGAAACGCGATTCGGCGAAAAACGCGTTTTTTTCAAAAAAAAAGCCACAAGTCGCCTTGACACGAGGGTTTCCCGGTCTTATTTCATCCCAGGAAGAGTGGATTCACGCCTTGAAACCAGCTTGTCCAGCATAAACGCCAATACCGAATATTCATGTAATCTGAAAGGATTTCGCCATGGGAAAAATTATAGGCATCGATTTGGGGACCACCAACTCCGTGGTCGCCGTGATGGAAGGCAACGAACCTAAAGTGATCGTCAATGAAGAAGGAAGCCACACCACCCCTTCCGTCGTAGCCTTCACCAAGGACGGCGAAATCCTCGTCGGACAGGTCGCCAAACGGCAAGCCATCGCCAACCCGGAAAACACCATTTACTCCATTAAAAGATTCATGGGAAGGTCCATCGAGGAAGTCTCCGAAGAGATGAAAATGGTGCCCTACAAGGTGGCCAAAGGCCCCAAAAACGACGTCCTCGTCCATGCCGGGGGGAAAAAATACAGCCCGCCGGAAATTTCGGCGATGATCTTGCAAAAGCTGAAAAGGTCGGCGGAAGCCTATCTTGGCGAGACGGTGACGGAAGCGGTGATCACGGTCCCGGCCTATTTCAACGACGCGCAAAGGCAAGCCACCAAGGACGCGGGACGCATCGCGGGCCTGGAGGTCAAACGCATCATCAACGAACCGACGGCCTCGGCGCTGGCCTACGGTCTGGACAAGAAAAAGGACCAGATGATCGCCGTGTACGACTTCGGCGGCGGCACGTTCGACATCTCCGTGCTGGAAGTCGGCGATAACGTCGTGGAGGTCAAATCCACCAACGGCGATACCCATCTGGGCGGCGACAACCTCGACCAGCGGATCATCGACTGGTTGATCGACGAGTTCCGGAAAGACCAGGGGATTGACCTGCGAAGAGACAACATGGCCCTGCAACGGCTGAAGGAAGCCGCCGAGAAGGCCAAGATGGAGCTTTCCTCCGTCAACGAAACCGAGATCAACCTGCCGTTCATCACCGCCGACCAGAACGGGCCCAAGCATCTGACCATGAAATTGAGCCGGGCCAGGTTCGAGGCGATGGTCGACGACCTCATCGGCAAGAGCATGGACCCCTGCAAGCGGGCCATGGCCGACGCGGGCCTGAAACCCGCGGACATCCACGAGGCCGTCCTGGTGGGAGGCTCGACCCGCATACCCAAGGTGCAGAAACTGGTGAAAGACCTGTTCGGCCGGGAACCGCATCGCGGCGTGAACCCGGACGAAGTCGTGGCCTTGGGCGCGGCGGTCCAGGCGGGCGTCTTGTCGGGCGAGGTCAAGGACATCCTGTTGCTCGACGTCACCCCGCTGTCCCTCGGCATCGAAACCCTGGGCGGCGTCACCACGCGCATCATCGAGCGCAACACCACCATCCCCACCCGCAAGAGCGAGGTCTTCTCCACCGCCAGCGACAACCAGCCGAGCGTGGAGATCAACGTGCTCCAGGGCGAACGGGAAATGGCGAAAGACAACCGCTCCCTCGGGCGGTTCCATCTGGACGGCCTCCCCCCGGCGCCGAGGGGCCTGCCCCAGATCGAGGTCACCTTCGATATCGACGCCAACGGCATCCTGAACGTCACCGCCAAGGACAAGGCCACGAACAAGGAGCAGAAGATCGCCATCACCGGGTCCACCGGCCTGTCGGAACAGGACATCCAGAAAATGGTCAAGGACGCCGAGGTCAACGCCTCCGCGGACAAGGAACGCCGCGAGTTGATCGACGTCCGCAACCAGTTGGACAGCCTGATCTACAACACGGAAAAAACGGTCAAGGAGAACAAGGAAAAACTCCCGGAGGACGAGGTCAAGGCGGCGGAAAAGGCCGTGGAGGAAGCCAGAAAAGCCATCGACTCCAACACGGCGCAGGCCATGAAAGACGAGATCGAGAAACTCAACCAGGTCGCGCATAAAATCGCGCAAACCCTGTACTCCCAGGCGCAAGGCGCCGGGGACCAGGGCAAAGACGAGGGCGGCAAGAAGAAATCGCCGAACGACGATGTCGTGGACGCCGAGTTCGAGGACATCGGCAAAAAATAATTTTCCCGGCAACGCCAGTGTGCCGGAGAAATCGCTTGATCGCAAAGCAAAGGGGCATGGTTTTTCCCATGCCCCTTTTTGCCTATGAGCATCTAACAAAATGAAGTCCATAACTCCCTCCCCCTTAGGGAGGGGGGATTTTTGTGTCGAGCTAATCGGCTCATTTGGTTAGACGTTCCATATTCATTCCCGGCGGATTTTTTAGCCGCCGAATAAAGAGCCCACAGCGATGAAAAACAACGACCAGGAAAAAAACGAGGATGACAAACCCAAGTTTACCGTAACGGACAAACGCCAGGGAATACTGGAGGGCGCCGACGTCTCCTCCGTGGAGGAGCGGCTTCCAACTTTCGTCGAAAAATTGAAGCAGGAGGCGGAGGAAAAGGACAAGCGGTTGCGGGAATACATAGCCGCCTACAAGGCAAAGACGGCGGAAAACGACGAGTTCAGGGCGCGCCTGCAACGGGAGAACGAAAACCGTTTGGACCAGTTCAAGGCCAATCTGTTCGCCAAACTCGTGCCGATCCTCGACAACCTGAAACGGGCTTCACGGGCGGCCAGGGATAACCGCGACCTCGACCGCCTGCACGAAGGGATCGAGATGATCGTTTCGCAATTCACCCGCGAGATCAAGGACCAGGGAGTGACCTTGATCGAAGCCAGGGGACGGGCGTTCGATCCATCCACCGACGAGGTTTTCATCACCGTCGAGACCGAGGACCCGGCGCAGGACAATAGGGTCGTCGAGGACCTGGAACCCGGTTACATGCTCCGCGAAAAACTGATCAAACCGGTCAAGGTCAAAGTGGCCAAACTGAAAAACCCTCC
Source organism: Nitrospinota bacterium (assembly GCA_016217765.1). Taxonomy (GTDB): domain Bacteria; phylum Nitrospinota; class Nitrospinia; order Nitrospinales; family JACRGP01; genus JACRGP01. The sequence goes on from JACRGP010000017.1 coordinate 6,948, forward strand.
CGCTTGACCGGAATTCCAGCCGGGGGCCAACCCACCCCGTTTTTTTCTGTTCAACGCGGGGGACTTTCCCGTAAACTGAATTTGTTTTTGGCCCGGATCGGGGGCGGCTCCCCGCGGTCAAACGAAAAAGGGAACCATGACAAAACGCGACTACTACGAAATCCTGAACGTCTCCCGGGACGCCTCGGAAACGGAAATCAAAAAAGCCTACCGGCAGTTGGCGATCAAATTTCACCCCGACAAAAATCCCGGCAACAAGGAGGCCGAGGATAAGTTCAAGGAAGCTTCCGAAGCCTACGAAGTCCTCAGAGACCCCGAGAAAAGACGGACCTACGACCAATTCGGGCACGACGGGCTGAAAGGCCAGGGGTTCAGAGGGTTCCAGGGGTTCGAGGACATCTTCTCCTCTTTCGGCGACATTTTCTCGGACTTTTTTGGCGGCGGGCGCCCCGCGACCGGCGCCGACCTGCGCCTGGACTTGACGATCGATTTCACCGAGGCGGCATTCGGGACGCATAAAGAAGTCGAAATCGACAAACACGTCGAATGCAAGACCTGCAGGGGATCGGGATGCAAACCCGGCACGTCGCCGCGCGCCTGTTCGACCTGCAGGGGGACCGGCCAGGTCATCCGGACGCAGGGGTTCTTCAGCATGAGCAGTACCTGCCCCCAGTGCAGAGGCGCCGGACAGATCATCGCGGACCCCTGCAAATCCTGCCGCGGCGAGGGACGCGTCCCGGAAAGAAAGAAAGTCTCCGTTTCCATCCCCGCCGGGGTGGACGAGGGCTCCCGCCTGCGCTTGCGCGGAGAGGGCGAAGCTGGGCCCATCGGCGCCCAGCCTGGAGACCTTTACGTCTTCCTGCACGTGGAAGCCCACGAGTTCTTCCACAGGGACGGCTACGACATCCACGCCAGGATGCCCATCTCGTTCTCGCAGGCGGCCCTGGGGGCGGAAATCGAGGTCCCCCTGCTGGACGGGAAGAGCAAAACCATTTCCATACCCGCCGGTACGCAGAGCGGGGAAAACCACCGTATCCCCGGCGCGGGAATACCCCATGTGCGCGGACACGGGCGCGGCGATCAGATCGTCCACTTCATAGTCGAAACGCCCCGGAAGTTGAGCAAGCGGCAGAAAGAACTGTTCCAGGAACTGGCGGAGATCGACGGCAAACCGATCAAGGAAATACTCAAGGGTTTCTTTCAGAAACTGGCGCCATGATATGGGTTTATCTCCGTTGGCGGCCCCATGATGGACCGCCGCCTCAAAATAACCGGGCTGGTAGCGCTTTTCCTGCTGACGACCTACTTCGGTTATTACAGCGCCACCCATAGCGTCGATTTCCGCACCTACTATCAAGTCGCCGAAAGGGCCTTCGACCCCGGCTTCGAACTCTATCCCGAAAAGTTCCTCCGGGAAGGCGAAGGGCGGACGGGGCTTCAATTCCGCTACGCCCCCATATCCGTCCTCCTGTTCGTCCCGCTCGCTTTATTCGATTTCGAGGTCGCCGCTTTTCTGTTTTTTCTCCTCAAGCTCGCGTCCCTTTACGGCGTGGCCGCGATCGTCCAAAAATGGATGGGGATCGAGAAAGGACCTTTCGCCAAAACGGCGGCCATCGCGCTCGCGGTCGGCGCGGGATACCTGGTCGAGGAGTTCCGGTCCGGCAATGTTCACTTCCTGATTTTTTTCCTCGTCGTGGCCGCCCTGTACATGATCGAGAAGGGGCGAGAGGTCCTGCCGTCTTTCCTGATCGGCCTCGCCGTAGCCGTCAAGATCACCCCCCTGCTGTTCCTGTTTTATTTCCTGGTCAAAAGGAGATTCAAAATCTGCGTTTATATTCTCCTGAGCCTCGTCGTGCTGTTCGTTGCCCCGTCGTTTTTTTTCGGCTTTCACAAAAACCTGGACCTGATCGAGAACTGGGGCCGGTCGGCGCTCCTGCAAGTGGACGCCCCCGTCAACCACTCCCTCAAAGGGGTCCTGTTGAAATACCTGAACGAAAACGACATCGACCCGCCGAAATATCCCAAGGTCAATTTCGCGAACCTGCCGCAAAAAACGGTCATGAACCTTTGGATGGCGGCGGCGCTGGCCCTGCTGTTTTTTTTCGCGGCGACCGTCGGCGGAAACCCGCAAAACGCAAGCCCCGGCCGCTCTCTGCTGGAATGCAGTCTGGCGACAACGGCCATCTTACTGCTGTCGCCGCACGACAACCGGCTCTATTTCTCCACCCTGATTCTGCCTTTTCTTACGCTGGCGGGCTTTCTACTCAAGTACCCCGGGCGGCAACGGGTCCTGATTCAGGCGACGCTGGGGATCAACTTCCTCGTAGGCGCCCTGCTCCCGCTGATCATGCCGGGGCGCCAGGCGTCGCTCGCCTACGAGGCGCACTCCCCCTACTTCTTCTCGACGCTCCTCTTGTTCTTCGTCCTGAGCGCGCTGATACTCAAATTCAACGAAACCATGCTTTCAGGGGATGAAAATCGACAAAACTTGAAATTGCAGTAAAGTCCACATCGGACGAAGTCCCTTGGTTTGCGGATGCGAAATGATTTATAATTTCCGCAGGAGGTTTTATGAAAACAAAAACAATCTTCGAGGAAGAACTATTAAAAGAAGTCCAAGACCTTCCAGAACCGGCTCAGGAAAGAATGGTCAAAATCGTTCGTTTCTTCAAAAAGGAAATCATTCAGCCCGGTGCGAACGAAAAAGAGGCCACCCGCGAGTTATTGTCGGTATGTGGCGCTTGGGAGGATATCCGGTCCGTTGAGGAACAGCTGAACGATATCCATTCCAGCAGGAAATCAACCGATAGGACGGAGAAGATTTTCTGAAATACCTCCTGGACACCAACACCTGCGTTTATCTCCTCAATGGAGACCCTTCCATGGAAAAAAAACTGGAGGAAGTGGGCGTCTATTCGCTGGCATTGTCCAACAGCGTTTTGGCGGAACTGTATTTCGGCGCTTACAAATCCCAAAAGGCGGCGGCAAACATCAAGCGCATTGAACTGTTCAAGAAAAACCTGGTCGTTTTACCAGACAGCGAGGAATCCGCCCGAATATTTGGAAAGATCAAAGCCGAACTAAGATCGAAGGGGAAGGCGGTTGACGACTTCGATATTCTAATCGCCTCCATAGCGCTTGCCAATGATTGCACCCTGATCACCAACGACACGGATTTTGGAAAAATAAAAGGCCTCCGCGTGGAAAACTGGAGGGAGGCAAAACTCCGATAAAACCGCGTGCGTCTATTTCAGGAATTGACTGCGCGGGAGAAGGGCGCGGTCCATGAGGAAGCTATCGACGCCGCGGGCGGCTTCCCGGCCTTCGGCAATGGCCCACACCACCAGGGACTGCCCGCGCGCCATGTCGCCGGCCGCGAAAACGCCCTCCACGCTGGTCATCTTGTTCTCGTTCGTCCACACGTTCCCGCGCGCGTCGAGCTTGACGCCCAACTGCTGGACCATCCCCTCGTGGATGGGGTGCGGAAAACCC
>JACRGP010000042.1 GCA_016217765.1 Nitrospinota bacterium
AGCGCTAAACGGATGACATTTCAAATCCCCCCTCGCCCCCCTTTGCTAAAGGGGGGTAGATTTTCTCCCCCTTCGACGAAGGGGGCCGGGGGGATTTTGCAAGGGGGGTTCTCGCTCCCCTTGGTTAACCCGGTTTTCCGCCGTCTCTTACTCTATTTGGAGGACTTGATGTATGAGAATTCTTCCCCTGCTGGTTGCCGGATTGATTCTGATCGTTTCCTCTCCAAATCTTGCCTTGGGCGAGGACCGCGGCGACCGCGGCGAACGGCACGAAGGCCCGTGCCATGACGACGTCAAACGGCTGTGCGGCGGCATCGACCCCGGAAGCGGCAGAATACGCGACTGCATGCGCGAACACCGGGACAGCGTGTCCGACGCCTGCAAGGCCATGATGCGCGAACGCGAGGAACGCCGGGACCGGGGCGATGACGACGACAGGGGCGACCGCGGGGAACGTTTTGGACGCGAAAACCGCGACGACCGCGGCGGTCCGGGCGGGCGCGGGGGACGCGAGGGTCCCTGCCACGACGATATCAAACGGCTGTGCGGCGACGTCGAGCCGGGGAGCGGCAGGATGCGCGACTGCATGCGCGAACACAAGGACAGCCTTTCCGGCGCCTGTAAGGAAAAAATGCGCGAACGCGAGGAACGCCGGGACCGGAGAGACCGGGGCGACAGGGGCGAGCACGACGACCGGGGCGGCCCGGGCGGACGCTGACCGGACTGCCCAGTTATAACGGGGAAAACAAATACAAATCCCCCCGGCCCCCTTTACAAGGGGGAGAAAATCCATCCCCCTTTAACAAAGGGGGACTGAGGGGGATTTTACCCAGGGGATTTTCCTTCGTAACAGACTTTTGTTCATGCGGCCGTTTAGCGAACGCTTACCCTTCCTCCTGACTCGATGAACATCCCGATCATCGTCCTGTCGATCGTATTCCTCCTGATCGCCTTCCGGCAAGTCTTCCGGGCGAAGTTGAGGATCTGGCAGATCATGTCGGCGGGGGCCGTCGCGGTCCTGTTGACGGGGCGGATTTCTCCGTCCGCGGCGCTCCGGGCGATCGACTTGGACGTGATGTTGTTCCTCCTCGGAATGTTCGTGGTGGGACACGCGCTCGAAAAGAGCGGGTACCTCGCCCATATCTCCTACAAATTCTTCGAAAAGGCCAAAACGACGGACCAGATGGTCCTGTTCATCCTCTTCGGCATGGGGATGGCCTCCGCCTTTTTAATGAACGACACGCTGGCGATCATCGGCGTCCCCGTCGTCCTCCTGCTGGCGCGCAAACACGGCGTCTCGCCGAAACTGTTGCTGTTGGCCCTGGCCTTCGCGATAACGACGGGGAGCGTGGCGAGCCCGATAGGCAACCCGCAGAACCTGCTGATCGCCCTGCGCGGCGACATCGCCAACCCGTTCGCGACATTCGCGAAATTTCTTCTGGCCCCCACCCTTCTGTGTCTGCTGTCGGCCTATTTCCTGCTGAAATTCTTTTACAAGGAGCAGTTTCACACCGTCCCGCTCGTCCACTCGCAGGAGCCGGTGCGGGACCATCAACTCGCGGTCCTTTCGCGCATTTCCCTGGGGTCGATCGTCGTCCTGGCGGCGGCCAAACTGGTCGTCGCCCTCGTGGGCCTCGACGTCCGATTTTCCCTGACTTATATCGCGGTCCTGGCGGCCCTGCCGATTTTGGTATTCAGCCGGAAACGGCTGGTCATTTTGAAAAATCTGGATTGGCACACGCTGGTCTTTTTCGCGGCGATGTTCGTGCTGATGCAAAGCGTCTGGGACTCGGGTTTCCTTCAAGCGCGGATCGCCGGCAAAACGGAGGGCATGGCCTCCGTGCCGGCGGTCTTGGCCGTCGGCGTCCTGCTCAGCCAGTTGATCTCCAACGTGCCGCTGGTCGCGTTGTATCTGCCGATGCTGTCCCCGCACGGGGACGCGACCGGGCAGTTGATGGCGCTGGCGGCGGGGAGCACGATCGCGGGCAACCTGTTTATCCTGGGGGCGGCGAGCAACGTCATCATCATCCAGAACGCGGAAAAACGGTCCCATGAGACGCTGACTTTTCTCGAGTTCGCCCGCGTGGGGGTCCCCCTCACGGCGATTGACGCGCTGGTTTATTGGCTGTTCCTGGCATTGCGACCGTGAAAAAGGTCATGGAGAACGCGCGAGACGGACGCTCATGGTGGGATTGTCATATTCAACGTTCTCGGTCTTCTCGTATCCGCCGATGAAGAAAAAATACTTCGCCTGGTCCATGCCCGCCTGGTCCCTGGACCAGAACCCATAACCGCCGCCATCCTCGAACGCCTTCGGATAACCCACGGGGTAATCCTTTTTCCCGTCAAAGGCGAGCCTGGTCCTGTCGGCGTCGTAGGTCCCGCCGTATTCGGCGATCGTGGGGACCCGCCAATCGGCGTGACCGGCGAATTTTTCCTTGTTCATTTTGTCGGCCCATTCCATGGCCTCCGTCCAGTCCTTGGGATGTCTATTTTCAATACCGCGGAAGTCCCGGGTCATCCACATCAGATTGTTCCTGATATCCAGAGCGGTCCCGTCGGGGCGCGTTATCCAGCCGTTGACCGTCCCCGGCTCCCCGGCGGGTTTTTCCGGCTTCCAATAGTTGACAAAGGCTTCGTAGCCCGCAAAGGAAAACACCAGGAGGACGATCGCGAGCGACAATATCTTGACCCATTTTTCCAGGCGGGACACTTTCGAGGAAAGCTCCTCCGACCTGGACCGCAGTTTGATGTGGCGGGCGGAAAGCTTGTTCAGGAGAGACCGTTTCTCCGACTCCTCGACATTTTTTTTGTATTGCTTCAACCCATCCAGGATGGCCTGGTTCGCCTGTTGCAAATCCAAGGGTTTCTTGAGGAACCTGAAAACCTCGCCCTTATTGACCATGTCCTCCATGACCTGGGAGTCCAAATAGGCGGTGGTCAGGATCCTGACGGTATGCGGGGAGATCGACTTGATCTTTTCCAGGAATTCCGTGCCGGCCATCGCGGGCATGCGGTTATCGGAGAGGACGACGGCGATAGGCCCCCGGTTCGACACCGTTTCCAAAGCTTCCAGCGAACCCGCGGAGGTCAACAGAGTGTAGTTCGGGCCGCTCAACGACTTGCGGGCAATATCGAGAATCTTTGCCTCGTCGTCCACGAAGAGGACCTTGTAAACCGCGGGGGAATCGTTCTTATCGCCCATTGCCAGGATTCCTTGAAATGCCCGATGGTTCCTGCGCCGGCGAAATGCCCGCGTAGAATCAAAGACACCTTAACTGTAACATACCTCTTTCGATCGCGATTGTAAATACCGCCCCCCGGGAGCCATTCCGTTTTCCCCGGAAACCGCGAGCAATGCGTTTTGACAATGAGGGGCAAAGAGATAAAATAGGCCCATGAAAACCGCGTGGCGGAAAACATGGATTGCGCTTTTTTTCCTGGCCCATTTATCCGGCGCCCTTTTCCCGGGCGCCGGATCGGCGCAGGAAAAACAAGCCCAGAAGGAAAACTTCATCAATCTGGGCCTCGTTTCATACTCTCCGGATTACACCCTGGCCCCGGATGCGAGCTTCATCGTCTTTAAAATAAAAAACAACTCCGCGCGGTCCATCTCCAATATTTTCGGCTGGGTATACCGGTACCAGGAGGGGAACGACGGCAACGCCGCCAATTTTGTTTTGGTCAACAACCCCAACCAGGGAGGAATGATGTTGAAAAGCGACCGTCTCGCGCCGGGCGGGGTCGCCGAATGGAAATTCGCGTTGACCAAAAACGCTCAAGCCGGCAAGGACAAGGGGAAATACGCGTTGCGGATAAGCCCGAAGTCGATTTTCTTCAGCAGGCTGGGACCCGGGACAAAGCCGGGCGGACCCTCCAAACCTTCCCAAGAATGAACGCTCCAAGAGCGTGTAACAAAATGAAATTTCACATGACTTCCCTCCCCCTTGACGGGGGAACGCCCCGGAACGGGATGGCCAAGACTCGGATTGCCCTCGATGACGCTTGTTCGCCATCGGGGCCAAGCCCGTTGAGTCCAGCGTCACGCTGGTGGGGGAGGGGAGCATTTGTGGGGTCAGACCATCAATTCATTTTGTTAGACGCTCCAAGAGCCGCCGACCCTTGCTTTTACGGGCCGCTCTTCCTGGGAATGAAGTATCCGGCAAATCTCCGGATCTGGTTGACCAGGTCTTCCTTGCTGTAATTGCCTTTCAACAGGACGCCGTCGGAATATTCCGACAGCCGCAACCGTTCTTCCTGGTTCAACTCTTTCGAAGTGAGGACCAGAATGGGAATCGAACGCCATTCCTCGGCCCTGCGGACCTGGCTCAAAAACTCAAACCCGTCCATGATCGGCATTTTGAGATCGAGCAGGATCAATTTGGGGGCGCTTAACCGTATGCCATCCAACGCCTCCTGTCCATTCGCCGCATGGCTTACGGCCCAGCCCGATTTATTCAAGACCCGAATCATCATATCGGCGTTTCTCGGATCGTCCTCCACCAGCATAATGGGGGAAGAAAGATGGGGCACGCGGTATTTGTTCAATACGGAAAGGAAACTCTCCCAATCCAGAGGTTTGGTCAGATAATCGGACGCCCCTTCGCTCAACCCCTTTTCTCTTTCGTCAAGCATGGAGAGGATGACGACCGGGATGTGGGCCAAAGCCGGATCGGTTTTCAACTCTCGCAGAACGGTCCACCCGTCCATTTCCGGCATCATCATATCGAGGATGATGAGAGAGGGGAGCGACTCCCTCGCCACTTGCAACCCGATCCTGCCGTTGGACGCGGTAACCGCCTCCAAGCCTTCCTTCTTGAGGAACCGCAAGATCAGATCGCGGGTAACCCCGTCGTCGTCTATGATCAGGACGCTGTTCTGCCGGGATTTCCTGGCGGCGACGGCCGGCTTTTCCTCGGGAGGCGGCGGCGCCGCCTTCAGGGGCTTGACAACGGCGGCTTCCCGGCGCTTGTCCCCCGCGAAATCGGGCCTGAACAGGGGAGAGTCCTTGTCGATGGAAATTCTGGAGCCGGGTTTCGTTTCCGCGGGAATGACGAACGTAAAGGACGATCCCTTGCCCACCTCGCTTTGAACGCGGAGGTCCCCGCCCATCATCAAACACAAACGACGGCTGATGGACAATCCGAGGCCCGTCCCCCCATACCGGCGCGTGGTGGAGGAATCGGCCTGGGTGAACTCGTGGAAAATGCTTTCCAACTTATCGGGCTCGATGCCGACCCCGGTGTCGGAGACGACGAAACGGATCCATTCCGTCTCTTGCCAGGTTTCCCGCGAAACCCGCAGGGAGACATGGCCGTTTTCCGTGAACTTGCAGGCATTGCCGAGCAAATTGAACAGCGCCTGCCGGACGCGGGTCATGTCGCTCCGCATCAGCCCCATGGGTTCGGAGTAAAATATCTCGAGGGAGTTTTTATTCTTGTCCGCCAAATGCCTGATGGTATTCGTCACGTCGGCGACCATGGCCTGGATGTCAAAGACCTCCAAATGCAACTCCATCATGCCGGCCTGAATTTTCGAGAAGTCCAGAATATCGTTGATCAGGCCCAGCAGGTGCCTTCCAGCGGACTCGATCCCCTTCAGGTCGTCCATGAGCCCAAGGTTATCCAGTTTCTTGCACTCGTATTGCAGGATTTCGCAGTAACCGAGAATGGCGTTCATGGGGGTGCGGATCTCGTGGCTCATGTTGGCGAGGAACTCGCTTTTCGTCCTGACGGCGGATTCGGCTTCCTCCTTGGCCACCACCAGACCCTCCTCGACCAGCTTCCGGTAGGCGATTTCTTCTTTCAACTGGACCGTCTGCTCCTCAAGGGCCTGGGTGCGCTTGCGGACCATTTCCTCGAGGTTTTGATTTTGCTCGAAAGCCAGCTTGTATAGGGCGGCGCTTTCCAAGGCATTGGCGGTGCTCTGCAAAATCACCGACAAAGGATAGGTGATCGCGTCGTTCAGTTCGATCTCGCTTTTGGGGACAAGCCCGACAAACATGCCGCGGACGCGGGACTTGGTGGCGAGAACGTGCAGGACCAGCGACTTGCCGGGCGACGAGGACCTGACGATGACGGGCCGGTTCTGGTTCAGGGCCCAGGAGAACGTCCCATTTTCAATTTGCCGGTCCACTTCCTCCTGGATGCGCTGACGTTCGCTTTCCGGCTCGAAATCATGGAGGACAAACTCGTAATCCATTTCGTCCACGGCGAAGAAAGCCAGGAAATCGAACGCCGTTAAAAACTTCAGATGCTGGCGGGCGATATTAAAAATACCCTGCGGGTCCTTGCGCAGACTGGCGCCGTGTTGCAATTCGCCAAGAGAAGCCAGCAAATCCAGTCCAAAGAGATGCTTCTGGGCCAATTTTTCCAGAAAATCGATGCGCACGCGCATCTTTTGTTCCTGGATTTCGTCTTCGTTCGGCGTGGCCATGGCTATTTTCCCGGCATGAACATCTGGACAGCGTCGGGCAACTGACGATCGATTTGATTAACGATGGAAGACAACTGACTGACGGGAATAGCGATCGTTTCCCAAGCCCTTGTGTCCAATGGGGCGACGCAATCCTCGGCGCTGTGCCCGATCTCCAGAGCATGGGAAATGATGTCCGCCAGATGCACGATGGCCGCCTCCATGGAATAACGCGCCGCGGCGGAGGGTTTGTGATGGCAGGCCACCGGTTCCTCCAGCCGCGCGGGCAGGTCCCAGGCCCGCAACAACGCTCCGCCGACGTCGCCATGATCGAACCCCAACGCCTCGCGCTCGCCCTGGTATACCAACGACCTGTTTTCCTTGCACCGCTCGAAAATCTTCCGCATCTCGTCCGGCATGTTCAGAAACATGACGAGATGCCCCAGGTCATGCAACATGCCCAACACATAATAACGCTCGGCGTTGGGTTCCCTGTGATAAATGGCGATGATCCGCGCGGCCAACCCCACGCAAATGCTGTGATACCAGAAAGACTCCATGTTGACCGTGCTCTCGGGCAGGCCCTTGAACTGACTCACAATGGTGGTGGCCAGCGCCAGGTCGCGCAACTGCGACATGCCGATGACGGTTATGGCGTGGGTGATGGTCTCGATCCGCGAAGGGAACCCGTAAAACGAACTGTTGGCCAGTTTAAGGAGACGCGCGGAAAGGGCGGGGTCGCCGCCAATGATTCCGCCGATCTCCGTAAAAGAACATTCGGGGTCTTCGATGGCCTCGTTGATCCGCGCGAACACCGTGGGCAACGACGCGATCTGGACCTTTCCCCGGACCAAACCTTCGGGACTATGTTTCATGCGGGCGCCCCCGTACCGTTTTCCCTGGCCGCCTGGCTCGCCAGCTTGCGTGTCACGCACAAGTTGAACAGCTCCCGGATGGCGGGGTGCTTGATGTCCGTATGTCGAAACAGGGAGTTCATTTCCTGCCTCATTTTCTCGATCGCCTTTTCGTCCACATTTCCCGACAGGGGCTTTTCCCCGCTTTTCATGGATTCGTCGGCCCGCTCGATGGCAACCTCCGTAATCCCCCAGGTCTTGAAAATTTTGACATGTTTTTCCGAAAGCCGGTTTCCGGACGACAAAAGGACCCTGCCGTTCAAGTCCTTTACGTCTTGCGCCAGGACCATCCCCGGCTTCAATTGCGCTATCTTTAATTTGACCATTTTATTTTTCCGTATCGAATAAAATCAGGACTAATAGAATTAAGACCTTTTATCATAAAAGTCAAAAAATAAATG
>JACRGP010000039.1 GCA_016217765.1 Nitrospinota bacterium
TGGACCCACGTCATCTTCGGGGCCCTGGGGTCGGGGGCGTCCGGGTCGTCCACGATCAACGCCAGGCTCTTGGCGTTTTTGGGGACCCCGCTCCAGACGATCTCCGGGGAAACGTCCTTGCCCTCGCAGGTATATTTCGCGGGGATTTCTCCTTGATGGACGAACACAGAGGACTTGACGGTCATGGCCATGGGACACCTCCCGTTTTTTTAAGGATTTCCTCCATATTATTCCAAAACCCGAGGGGAATAAAGCGCCTGGCTCTCAACGCATCGAAGAATTCCGCCCAGAATCCGCCCGATCTTCTCTTACCGCGCCTCAATTGATATTGAGCGCCCAATTATATTTTTCCACCGTCTCTCGAAGCTTCCTGTTGGCCTCGTCCATTTTCTTTTGCAGTTCGTCGCACTTGGTAATATCGTCCTGGTTCGACATCACGCATTGCATGAAAGCCTCGTTGGCCGACGCGAATTTTTGCGTGTACTTCGCCATTTCGCTTCCGGCCCGGGCCCGCCAAACATTCTTGATCGCGCCGACCGCCAACAAAAGCAGAACGATTAAAAGAAACGTCATTTTCGGATTCATTTACCTCGCTCGTAGGAGAGAGGGTTTGTCAAGAGAGCCTGACAAATCGGGTAGCGCCATACGGCCCGGAGTCACCCCGTATAAAATTGCAACTCGTGCACGTTCAGTTTTGGGGTACGTTTGGAAAGATGCAGAATCTCCACTCCCACGACTTGATTCTGCTCGTTGAAATCCAATATCACGCCGGGAGAAACTTCCTCGGATTCCGTGATTTTTGAGTCGTCCAAGCGCAAATAAAGGGCATCCGCCTTTTCGTCGATTTTAAGTTTCATAATAAAGGCTATGGAATATGCTCTATCGCAACGTCATTCCATTTCCCCTGAAGATATTCGGCAACAAGGCGGCGATGGCAATGATGCGGTTCTTCCTCGCTACATAACAAACAACTGCCGTCAAGCAGTTCACGAGAAACTTTCTCTTCAATCCGTCTTTCCGCCATCAAACCCAGGAATTGGCGTTCATATAACGCCCAGTCGCCTTTATGTTTCTTGTATGCGTCCAAGATATCCTTTGTTGGAGCAAGATTAGGAACATGCACGTAGTCAATATCGCAAATCATTTTGGTGAAATAGCGAAGGTCGTCGCGTTTGGTGAAACCGGCCAACTGCGAAACGTTATTTAATCGAACATCGATCAGCCGTTCTACCTTTGCGTTCTTAAGCTTTGTGAAGAAATTCTCCGCCGATTTTTTTGTAAAACCAATTGTGAAAATTTTCATCCGGCCGGTCTCCGGTGGTTTTTAGAATCCGAGGCAAGAAAAACATCGGCGCTGTAAGCGATCCGTTCCGCCTGCTTGCCATAAGCTTCCATCAATATGTCCTCGCGGGAAAGAAACATATCCTGTTGCCCAGGCGGTTGTAACTTGAGCTGATGCACCAGGCGGACCAGGGCATCCGAATGACTTTCCAGCCTCCCGTCGCCAAGTATATGTTGAACCGCAAAACCATCCGCTTCGAGACGCCGGGCAACAAGGATGGCGCGGTGACATTCAAGCGGTTCTTTTTCGGCGCACATCAAAGCAACCTTGCCCCGATTGACCTCCTCTTGCACCCTATTGATGCCTTGGCGGAACAGTTCGGTCTCCGCCAGACGATCATATCGAACTTTTCCTTGATCATAGCAAGACGGGTCTTCGCTACGCGCTCCCAATTCCGCGCCCAGAAAAATGTAGGTTATGCCTGATTTGCGCAAAAAATCTTTAAGGGGTTCGCGATTGAATTGCGGATTCGCCCGGCTGTATGGCGCCGATCGTACATCGCAGAGGACGGTTATGCCGTGCCGCTTCAGCAAATCGACAAACTTCTCAAGAGTATGATTAGAATGCCCAATTGTAAAAACCGTGTTCCCCATAATTCGGATCTCATCGAGGTTTTCTGATGACTGCCGCGACAAGCTTGTAACAATAACCTTCATATATTTCCCCCAGACTTATGCAAAGATAGGCATCGCTGAGAGGATAATTGCTGTCAGTTCTGGCGAGAAATTCCTCTTCCACAACCGGATCGGTGACGACCAAATCATAATACTCATTATGATACTCAAAGCTTGCCCTAACACGTCTTCTGGGGTTTCCGAACTCCTTGCCTTCTATCGCAACCTGTATGACGAGGGACTTGAGCTTAATCAGCGTTAACGAGCCAAGCAAACTGGAAGCCTGCTCCGCGGGTATACGGTCATTCATGCCGTAGTAAGAGGAACCGTCGTTTATCCATAGAGTTGAAGGCGTATCGACAATTTTCTCAAGGTCCTCCCAAGGCCAGACGCCCTTTTTTGTCCAACGAGCGCTGTGGTCGATCAAATGATTTTCGGTTTGGTGTGAATGGGGCTTGGATTCCAGTATGAGGATATTGATAATGTCCAAAACCCGAGGCTCCACGCCATTTTCATAGCAACGTTCTTGCCTCGATAACTCGGCCCCCGGGCGGGCGCTGATGGGCCGTATCCATCCATTGATCACGCCATTTTCCAGAGCTTCTTTTCCCGCAACACACCGTTCATTATGTCTGTTGGAATTTGCAAGACAGATAATTTTCTTTGAGTATTTCATGGGCGAGGATTCTTACCTTAAAAACCCAATTTAACCCTACCGTCAAACATTTTAAAAGATATTTATTTATTTTCCTGGGCCTGCTTTTCTTGTTCAATGGCCGAGGACAGGTCTTCCCAGCGGCGCAATAAGTCCCGTTCCTCGCCATGCAGGTTTCTCTGCCGGTCGAGCGTTTCCATGAGCCGGTCTTTCCGCTCCGCCTCGTAAAACGCCGGGTCGGCCAGCCGTTCATCGAGCGCGCGCTTTTCCTCCATCAACTTGTCCAGGCGTTTCTCGACCGTTTCCAGTTCCTCTTGCAGGGGCTTGAGTTGCCGGTACCGCCGGTTTCTTGCCTCGGCTTCCTGGCGTTTCTGCTCGCGGTCTTTTTGCGACGCGGTTTTCCTGTCCGCGTCCTTGCCGCCGTTCTCTTGCGTCGCCGGCGGCGTCTCGCGCGACTTGGCCCGTTCGTACTCGCTGTAATTGCCGACGTATTCCCTCAAGGTCCCGTTGTCGATTTCCCAGACGCGGTTGACGATGCCGTCGAGGAAGGACCGGTCGTGGGAAATGGCGCACAGCGTCCCTTCGTAATCGGCGAGGGCGGCGGAGAGGATTTCGCAGGACTTCATGTCCAGGTGGTTGGTCGGCTCGTCGAGGAGCAGGAGCGACGCGGGATTGACCAGTATGCGCGCCAGCGTCAGGCGGGCGCGTTCCCCGCCGGACAGGACGCCGACTTTCTTCTTGACGTCGTCGCCGGAAAACAGGAAGGCGCCGAGGATGTTCCGGCGCTGGGTGAGGAGGAGGTGGGAACCGACCTGGTCGATGGTCTCCAGGACGGTGAGCGCCGGGTCCAGCAGGTCGGAATGGCGCTGGGCGTAATAGGCCCGCGTCGCGTTGAAGCCGAGTTTGACTTCTCCCCGGTCGGGTCCGACGATCCCCGCCATCATCTTGAGGAGCGTGGACTTGCCCGCGCCGTTGACGCCCACCAAGGCCACCTTCCACCCGCGTTCCAGCCGGGCGGAGAAGTTTTTATACACGGTCACCGGGCCGTAGCTTTTATCGACCCCGGATATCGCGACAACCTCCCGGCCGCACCGGGCGGGCTGGGGAAAGCGGAAGTCCACCGACTTGGACTGTTCCGCCGTCTCCACGCGCTCGATCTTTTCCAGCAGTTTGACCCGGCTCTGCACCTGGGATGCCTTGGTGTTCTTGGCCCTGAACCGTTCGATGAAACGCTCGATCTCGGCGATCCGTCTCTGCTGGTTCGCCGACGCCTTTTCCAGCAGGGATTCCCGCTCCGCCTTCTGCCGCTCGTAGTCGTCGTAGTTTCCCGTGTAGCTGGTCAGCGTCCCCCGGTCGAGCTCGACGATGCGCTCCGCCAGCCCGTTGAGGAACCGCCGGTCGTGGGAGATGAGGAGCAAAGACCCCTCGTAGTTTTTCAAAAACGATTCCAGCCAGACGACGGAGTGCAGGTCCAGGTGGTTGGTGGGCTCGTCCAAAAGGAGGACGTCCGGGTTCTGCAAGAGGAGCCGGGCCAGTTCGACCCGCATGCGCCAGCCGCCGCTGAACTTGGACAGCGGCGAATCCATCTGGCCGGAGCGGAAACCGAGTCCCTCGAGGATGGCCTTGGCTTTCGCCTCCCGGCCATATCCCCCCAACCGTTCGAATTCGTGTTGCAGGCCGCCGTAGCGCCGGTTCCACTCCTCCAGGGACCTTTGCCGGAGTTCCTCGTCGCGCGCCAGGTCGTCCAGGCCCTTTTTGACCTCGCCGAAATGCTTGTCGCCCATGACGACGCGTTCCAGGATGGTCTCGTCGGCATGGACCAGTTCCTGCGCGAGCATGGCGACCCGCGCCCCTTTCCGGACGACGATGGAGCCGCCGTCCGCCCCCTCCTCATCGAGGATGAGGCGCAGGAGGGTGGTCTTCCCGGCGCCGTTCTCGCCCACGAACCCCACGCGTTCGTTGGGGCGAAGGTGGAACTGGACTTCCCTCAGCAGGACCTTGGGGCCATATTGTTTCGAGACAGCGTTAATATAGATCATGGTTTATTGGATGAAGTATTCCGGGCGCTTTTCAAGCGCCCGCGTTTTCTCACCGTCTCCGGCGCAGTTTGGGGTTGAACGTCTCGCGCAGGCCTTCCCCGCACAGGTTGAACGCCAACACGACGAACAGGATCGTGAAGCCCGGGATGAAGGTCAGCCAGGGGGCGTCGAATATGAAGTTCTTGCCGTCGGCGAGGATATTGCCCCACGTCGCGTCCGGAGGCTGGACGCCGAATCCCAGGAAGCTCAGGCTCGACTCCGTAAGGATGGCGGTGGCCACGCCGATGGTGGCGGAGACCAGGACCGGCGCGATGGCGTTGGGCGCCATGTGCAGGAAGATGATCCGCCATTCGGGGATAGCCTGGGACCGGGCGGCGGCGACAAAGTCCTGCTCGCGGAGCGTCAGGAACTCGGCGCGCACGAAACGCGCCGTCCCCATCCAACTGGTCAGGCCGATCACGATCATTATATTGTATATGTTGGGAGGCAGAAGCGCCACCACGGTGAGGATGAGAAAAAACGTCGGGAAACAGAGCATGATGTCCACGAACCGCATGATGAGGGTGTCCACGGTGAGGAACAGGAGCCGCGTCCTCCCATAAAACCCCGCCAGCCCGCCAAGCAGAATGCCCACCGCCACGGATATCCCCACCGCGACGAACCCGACGGTCAGCGAGACGAAGGTCCCCTCCAGCATGCGCGCGAACACGTCCCGGCCCAGTTCGTCGGTGCCGAGCAGGTAAACGCCGAAGGGGGGCGCGTCCGCCGAATGGTTCACGTCCGCCGAAACCTCCGAAAGAGGCGGCTTGAATTTTTCCGCCAGCCGCACGGTCCTGGGATCGAACACCACGATCCATTCGGTGAGGGCTTTCCCCAGGATGGCGACAGCCAGCAAAAAAACGAGAAAGAACAAGCTGGCCAACGCCGGTTTGTCGCGGCGGAAAACGGTCCAGTGTTCGCGGAGGAGACTGGTCCGCGGTTCCAGGTTTTCGATTTCGCCGGTTGCCGGTCGGTCCATGGGAAAAGTCCGTCCTAGAATTTGATGCGCGGGTCGGCCGCGGCGTACAGGATGTCGGAGATCAACGTGCCGATCAAAACCAAAACGGCGGAGATGAAGTTGAGCGTCAGGATCACCGGGAAGTCGCGCGACAGGATGGCCTCGTAACCGAGCCTGCCCATGCCGGGCCAGGCGAAAATGGTCTCGAAGATGACCGATCCGCCGATGAGACCGGGAATCAAAAGCCCAAACATGGTGATGAACGGCAAAAGGGCGTTGCGCAACGCATGCCGGTAAACGACGACGTCCTGGGACAGGCCCTTGGCCCTGGCCGTGCGGATGTAGTCCTGGTCCAGGACCTCCAGCATCTGCGACCGGACGTAGCGCGACAGGACCGCCACCCCCGCGACCGCCGACATGAGCGCCGGGATGGTCAGGTGCCAGACGCGGTCCATGGAACGGAACAGGATGTCGGCGCCTTCCAGGCCGAACGTGCGCATGCCGATGACCGGGACGTTGAACGTCTTGACGATGAAAATGATACAGATGTAGGACAGGAAGAACCCGGGAATGGAAATCATGGAATAGGCGAGAACGGTCCCCGAGCGGTCGTAAAGCGAGCCGCGTTTCAGCGCCGCCTGGATCCCCACCGGAAAGGCGACGCACCACGTGATCAGCGACGAGATCAGGAACAGGGCGAGGGAGTTCAGGAACCGCTCCCAGATTTTCCTCAATACCGGCTGGCTGTCCTTGAAGGACCGCAAATCGCCGGAGAACAGGTCGCGCATCCAGTAAAGGTATTGCGTATGCAGGGGCTCGTCCAGATGGAACGCCGCGCGGATGCGGGCGATGTCCTCCGGTTTCATCCGCGGGTTGGCGGGATCCACCAGGCTCGGCTCCCCCGGCGCCAGATGCACGATGGCGTGAGATATGATCGAAATGAAAAGCAGGAGCACGATCCGTTGCCCGATATTTCTGAGGATGAAAGCGGTCATGAGCTACCAAGAGCGTGTAACAAAATGAAGCATTCCATAACTTCCTCCCCCTTCCAGGGAACGCCCCGGAACGGGATGGCCAAGACCCGAATTGTTCTCCATGGCGCTTGTTCGCCATCGGAGCCCAGCCCGTTGAGTCCAGCGTCACGCTGGCAGGGGGCGGTTGGGTGGGGGTAAACGCGCTGAATTTGCACCCCCATCCTGGCCTTCCCCCTCAAGGGGGAAGGAAATTCTCCAGTAAAACGGCGCGGACGGCCATCCGGAGTTTCGCGCCGGTTTTGTCTTCTCCGGATTTGTCCTTTGGGATATACTTCCAAGCATGGACATTGTACAACTCAGCCATTACCTGGATCAACTGCTTGACACGGCTTCCATCAAGGATTCTCCGAACGCGTTGAACGGCCTGCAGGTGCAGAACCACGGCGAAATCCGGAAAATCGGGTTGGCGGTGGACCTGTGCATGGCCACGGTCGAGATGGCCATCGAGAGAAAATGCGACGTGCTCCTGGTCCATCACGGGATATTCTGGGGAGGATTACAACCCGTCCGCGGAAATTTTTACCAGAAACTGTCCGCCATGATCCGCGCCAACCTCGGACTGTATTCCGCCCATATCCCGCTGGACCTGCACCCCGTGCTGGGAAACAACAAGGCCCTGGCGGACAAAGTGGGGCTGGAGCACCTGGAGCCGTTCGGCGAATACAACGGCGCGAAGATCGGGCTGAAAGGGCTGATCGCCACGCAGTCCGCGGAGGAACTGGGGCGAGAGTTGTCCAGAAAGCTCGGCCATCCCGCGCGCGTGATCGGCGAAGGGGAAGTGAAAAAGGTCGGCCTGGTGACCGGCGGGGCGGGAGACATCCTCGCGCAGGCGATCGCCGAACACCTCGACTGCTACATCACTGGCGAGGCGGACAACCATCATTACCACGAAGCGAAAGAGGGGAAATGCGTCTTGATCCTCGCGGGCCATTACGCCACGGAGACGGGGGGCGTGAAGGCCGTCGGCAGGCATCTCGAGGAACAGTTCCGCCTGCAAACGGAGTTTTTGGACTGTCCCACGGGGCTGTGACCCGTATAACGCTGAACCCAAAGGGACAAGGTGGTCTAGCGTTCCCTTCCCCCTGGCACGGGGAAGGACAGGTTGGGGGTTGAAGCTCTGAAGCCAGCTCTTGTCAAATAACCGCAATCGCCTGGCTCTGGGCAAACTGCCCGCCGATGGGGTCAGCGCCTGGCCTGTCGTTTCCTGTCGTTCCGGACCAGCACGGCCCGCTTCGCGGGCAAAAGGAAAACTGCCAGGAGAGCCGACAGGGTCAAGGCCAAACCGAGTTGAATGTAAGTCGCGGCCGTCATAAGCTCCCGGTCAAAAGGTGAAACGGTATTTTTCGAACAGGTCGAGGGTCACTTCCGGGCGCCCTTCCTTCGAAACCTGTTCCTCGATACGTTTTATGGCCATGGCGCGGATGAAGGGGATGGGGATGCGCTTGACTTTCGCCAGGGCCTCCTCGTCCCATTTCAAGGTCGTCTCGGGAGTCTCGTCCGACTTGTTTTGATTCTCCACGTCGCGCTTTTCGTCTTCCTCCGTCACTTCCATGCCCATGGCCTTTTTGGCGGAGGCGGGCATGATGTTGGTGAACGCTTCCTGGATAATGCCCCCGGTGACCATCTTGTCGCCGCGTTCCCGGGCGCGGGCCTCGATGGTCTGCCTGGCCATTCCCCGGACGAAGGGGGGCGCCTTTTCCATCTTCTCCAGGGCTTCCTTGTTCCAGGGCATGCCCTGCGTCGGGGCGACCTCCATGTAATTTTTAAATTTCTCGATGATGTCGTCTTTCTTCTGCGTCCGCATGGCCAGGAAATCCTGGATCTCCTCGATCACCTCGACCTTGCGGGGGCTGGCCGACATTTTCTTCTTGGCCTCCTCGAACGCGCCCATGGACAGTTCCTCGAAGCCGAACTGCTTGACGCGCTTGGAAACCAGCATCATCGACTCGTTGCGGATCTCCGTCAGGAATTCGGACGTCACGTATTTATACCCGCGCTTGACGGCGCGCTGGACCATCAGCTTGCGGATGCCGGGGCGCACGAACTCCGGGGCGTGCTTCACCCGCTCCCAGGCCTCGGCGGTCCACTCGACGCCGTTTTCCTCCGCGTAGGGATGGTCTATTTTTTCTCCGTTGATGTCCGTTCCCGCCGACATGCGTTTTTTCCGCGGTCTCATGGCGGCCGTGCCGCGTGGGCGGCGCCGCATGAAACCGGCCTCGTTTCAGGATTTGTAATACCGTATTATCAAAATAACTTGAACCCGGATACAATGTCAATTATTTTGAAGTCTTTTCAAGGTTGGACGAAATACCGATAATGACCCGCTCGCCCAAAGTCTATTTTCTTTTCTTCATCTCCGGCATCTCCGGCCTGGTCCATGAAATCGTATGGACCCGGATGCTGACCCTGACCTTCGGGCACACGGTATTTTCCGTGTCGATCACCCTCTCCGCGTTCATGGCGGGTCTGGGGTTTGGAAGTTACCTCTGGGGCAACCTCATCGACGCCAACGGCGAAAACGATCCTTCGGGCGTCTCTCCCGCCCCGCTGTTGACGTACGGGACGATCGAGGCCCTCATATTCGTTACCTCGGCCGCCGTCTCCCTGGTCCTGGCCCACTTCGCCGATTTTTACTCCTGGTTGCGCCTGGGATTGCCGGACGCTCCGGTCGTCGACCGGCTGGTCAAGGCGGTCCTCGCCTTCGTCCTCATGTTCGTCCCCACGACGTTGATGGGCGCCACCCTGCCGATCGTCAGCAAATATTACGTTACCGACGACGCCAAACTGGGAAACCAGGTGGGCTATTTGTATTTCATCAATACCCTGGGCGCGGCGGCAGGGTGTTTGCTGACGGGTTTCGTCCTGGTCAGCCACCTCGGGGTATTGCAGACCGTACTGCTCGCGGCGGGGCTGAACCTGACGGTCGGCGTGGGGGCCATCCGCATTTATCAGGACAGCGAGGGAGGAAGCCCGGCTTGGTTCCGGCTTCCGCGCCCGCGCCGCCCTTTGTCGCTCTGGAGCGCCGGGCAAAGGTCATGGATGACGATCGGTTTCCTTTGCGGGTTTACCGCGCTCGCCTATGAGGTATTGTGGACGCGCCTGCTGGTCTTCTCCATGGCCAGCACCGTCTATTCCCTCAGCATGATGCTCGCGGTGTTTCTGCTGGGGCTGGCGCTGGGAAGCCTCCTGGTCGTCCCGCTGGCCCGGCGTTTTTCGGATCCGAGGGACTTGTTGATCGCGGCCCAACTGGGGGTCGGGACCTACGCGATCGTTTGTCTGTTCGGCATGGACCAACTCCTTTCCCCCCCCTGGAACGCCTACTCCCTGCAGTCGCCGTTGAAGACGCTGGCCCGCTATTTCAAGGACTCCTCGGCGCTCATGCTGGTCCCCACCTTGTTGTTGGGCATGAATTTCCCCCTGCTTATCAAGATCGTTGCCGGCGACCGCGGGCACGTAGGGCGCGGGACGGGCCTGATCTACGCCGCCAATACCCTCGGGGCCATCCTCGGGTCCCTGGCCGCCGGGTTTCTTTTTCTGCCGCGGCTGGGGACGGAAAAGAGCCTCGTCCTGGTCGCCACGCTGAACTACCTCACGGCGATGGCCCTCTTCCGCGCGGGCGGCTATTTCTCCCTCGCCGTCCGGAAAGGGATGACCGCCCTCGCGGCGTGCGCGATCCTCTATATCAATATGACGCTTCCGGGAGACTTGCTGAGTTCTTTTTTCATGCGCGACAACGCCGGCCAGCGGGACGCGAAACGCCTCCTGTTTTTCGAGGAGGGGTTGACGGACACGGTGGCCATCTTCCAGGACGAGTACGGCCCCCTGGACCCGGACGCCAAGCGGCTGGTCTCCAACGGGATCCCCATGTCCGCCTCCAACGAGGCCGCCAGCCGCTACATGAAGCTCCTGGCGCACCTGCCCATCCTGCTGTCGGACCGTCCCGACGACGTCTTGACGATCTGTTTCGGGACCGGGCAGACGACGGGCGCCGCGGGGATACATCCCCTCGTCAAAACGGTGGACAGCGTGGAGTTGTCGCCGAGCGCGGTGCACGGCGGCAGGGTCTTCGCCAGGGAAAACTACGCGGTCCTGAAAAATCCGAAAGTGAATATCGTCATCCAGGACGGACGCAATTTCCTGCTGACGACCCCGAAGCGCTACGACGTGATCACCGGAGAACCCCCTCCCCCGCGGACGGCCTTCACGGTAAACCTTTACACGCGGGAATATTACGAGCGGGCCAAACAGCGGCTCAAGCCCGGCGGCGTCTTCGCGCAGTGGGTCCCCCTCCACAGCCAGAGCGCGCGGGAGGCGGCCATGCATTTCCGCACGTTCCGGTCGGTCTTCCCGCGCGCCATGGGCTGGCTTCCGGTGGCGGGCGAAATCATCCTGATCGGCTCCGAAAAACCTATCGGCCTCGACTTGCAAAAAATCCGCGCGCGGATGGAGGAGCCCGCCGTCCGCAAGGCGTTAAAAGAGATCCATATCGAGAGCCCCGAGGCCTTCCTCGGCAACATCTGGTTTCTGGAGGACCAACTGGACCGTCTGGGGGCCGGACAACCCCTCATCACCGACAACCGGCCGCGGATCGAGTTCTACCTGGATTATCCCGGCGTCATCGGCGTCCCCGACATGGAGAAATTCGTCTTCAACCGGGCCCCCTTCGCGGAGTCGGCGGGCCGGATCCAAAACCTCTCCGAGGACGACCGCGAGCGATTGCGCGCGTATTACGACGCGATGGATTCGTATCAAAGAGGGATCATGTACGGCAACCGCAAGCAACTGCTCGAAGCCATCGCGCTGGCGGGAGACGGCGACTTGTTCCGCTATCATTTGCAGGCCGGGCGGGGCCAGATCCAGCGGCTGGTCGAGCAGACGGAGCGCGAGCCGGCGAACCACGAGCCCCTGCTCAACCTCGGGCACGCTTATTTTCAAACCGGCGAATACGATAAAAGCGCGGAGTTTTTGAACATGGCCCTGTCGAAAGAACCCAGGCAGGGTTACGCCGAGTTGTACCTGGGATACGCCCTGCTGGAAATGGGTAGACGGGACGAAGCCAAAAAACATTTCGAATCCGCCGTCAAGAAAGACCCGCGCCAGCTCCGCGCCGTCATGCAGGAGATCGGCCTGATCGATCTGCTGGGCAAACTGGATTCCGACCCGGACAACCCGGGCCTGATGAACGCCGTCGCGCAGTTCTACAACGTCAAGAGCGACTACCGGAAGTCCGCGGAATATTCCCTGAAGGTCCTGGAAAAAGATCCCGAAAACATGGCCGCGCTACAAAACCTGGTCTTCAGTTACCTGGGACTCGGGGAGCCGGGGGAGGTTTTCGACTACGGGAGGCGTTACCATCAGCTCAACCCGGACGACCTGCACATCCAGTACATCCTGGCGGAAATGTACATGAAGACCCTGCGCTATGAAGAGGCCATCCCCTACTTAAAGGAAATATTGAGGAAGGACGATTCGTACCGCGACGCGCAGTCCCTCCTGAACCAGTGCGAGGCCGCCAGCGTGCCGCTGGACCCAACCGGCTGAGCTTGGATGGCGAACATGAGGGCAGTCAGGATTTCGCCTGTCTCCTCCGGGCGAGCGCCCGGCCAGCGTGGAGAGAGCGAAGGAGTGACCGTCATTAAGCGGGAAGTAGCCCAGGAAATCTTAAATTTTATTATACAGCCGTCGCCGATCCCTCGCTTTGGCCTGCATAAATCCTCCGGGTTTTGAGCGCTTCTCCTCAACTCCCGGCAATTCCAACGCGCGCAAACACACGTCTTACCCATATTCCACAAGGGGTTTACGCTTTTTCAGGGGCGGCTATTTATCAGGGAAAAGAGAGGACGGCCGGGGACAGACGACCGGAAAGTCTCGACGGAGGGGGCGTAAAACCGGGATTACTCTTTCTTGGCGAAAGACAGTTCCTTCGAAATGCGGACGGCTTCCTTGACGAAATTCCGAAAAGCGCGGTCGTCATCCTTATGCTGGGTCTGTTTGATCAGCTTTTCCTCGTCGGTCTCGATGACCAAATCCAGAACGTTCACTCCGGGAGTGACGTGATGTTTTCTGATCTCGATTTTTATTTGCTTCACTTCCATTAGAAGATTCTCCAAACGAATAGGCTGGGTTCAAAGGCAATAATAAATAACATTTCGCGGCTGGAGGGTCAAGGAATAATTCCACCAACGTAAACGTTGGATGCAACGCCCGCCTCCGGCTGACGCCGAGGCGGGGGCGCTCCCCCTTGCAAAGGGGGCTGGGGGGATTCATGCTACTCGCAGTAGGCGGCGAGGGGAAATGGATTTAACCCTGGATGTCGAGCAGTCTGCCGGGGATTTGCAGGTTTTGCCGGTTCTGGGCGGCTAGGGCTTGCAGGGAAGCCTGCGTCCGGGTCTGGGACAATTGCAGGTTCGAGACTTCCCGGGCGATGTCCGTCCCGGCCAATTGGCTTTCGGCGGCGGACAGGTTTTCGATCCGAGAACCCAGGGCGTTCACGGCAACGGACAGCCGGGCGCCCGTCGCTCCAACTCTGCCGCGCGTAGCGTTGATTCGATCGGCCGCGTCCCCCAGCGTAGCGAACGCCTGTAGCGCCCCCTCGACGGTGGAAATGCCGGCTGTCGCGATCCCCAGCGCCTGCGTCCCGGCATTTTCGATCACGTTCAGGTTGACCTGGTCCTCCGGACCGCCCCCCGTTCCGACCTGGACATTCACCTGGTTCGGCGAGTCGGCCCCCAGGTTGCCGTTCAACAGGGGTTGCCCGTTGAACTCCAGGGAGTTGACGGTCCGGTCGATTTCGCCGCGGATGGCCGTGAACTCCTGGTTCAGGCTTTGCCGTTGCGCGTCGCCAAGGGTCCCGTTGGCGGCCTGGACCGCCAGTTCCCTCCCCCGGGCCACAAGGTCGGAAATCGTCGCCAGCCCGCCCTCGGCGGTATTGACAAAATTGGCCCCGGCTTCGGTATTGCGGACGGCCTGGGAAAGCGCCTGGATTTCGGAACGCAATTGGGCGCTGATGGAGCTTGCGGAGGGGTCCTCGCCCGCGCCGGCCAACCGGTTGCCGGAAGCGATTTTCGCCAGCGACGCGGCGGTCTCGGAACGATTGTTCTCGACCGTCCGCAACAACCGATCGTTCACATTGCCCAATCCGACGCGTTCGACCATGGCAACCTTTCCGCGGGAAGATAGCGAGGCTCTCGTATGACTCCAAATTAATACGAGACGGCCCCTTTGTCAATCCGGACAACCGCGCCCCGAACCATTATATATTGCAATGGGCATTTTCTCCTTATATTATAGAGACGCTATCCGGAAGCGGACCCGAGTTTCCCGCCACTCCTTAATCCAAAAACCAAGGCTCTTCCATGAAGATTTTTATCAACGGGATAGAAGACGCCCAGAAGTATGAAGGAACGACCCTGGGCGACGTCTTGCGCCAAATCAGGCAATCCAAGGTCCTGAAAGGCACGTTCATCAGCAATTTGAAGCTCAACCGTCAGGAATCGGACCTCCGCTCGGAGGAAGTCTTGCAGACCTCCATACCCAAAATCGAGACTCTGGAAATCGAAATCGGTTCCATAGGCACGCTCATCACAAGAAACATTGCCAACGCCGAGGAATATCTCAAAAAACTGATTCCCGGAATTCAAAAAGCCGCCGGGCTATTCCATTCGGGAAGCGAACAAGAAGCCAACCAGTTTTTCATCAAAATCGTGGACGGAATCGACTGGCTTTCCCAAGTCGTGGATTCGGTCGTCGATGCCATGGGCAAGGACGCCAACGATATCCGTGTTAACGGGAAAACCGTCATGGAACGCAAAAACCAGCTCGTCGACCTAATCCAGCAAATGCTGAACGCCAATAAAAACAAGGACTGGGTGCTTCTGGCCGATTTATTGGAGTACGAAATCCTCCCTTTTTACCAGGAATGGCAAACCTTTCTCCCACAACTCCGCCAAGCCGGATTGGAAAAAGTCAACTGACCCGCCCGCCAAGGCCATTTCCATAACAAGAATAAATCCAACAAGTTATCAAGTAAAAAATTTCCCGCCTCGCCCGCCCCCTAAAAAAAATCAAAAAAAAAACAAAACAAGACTAAAGTTTATTTTTTTTTTGCCGATAAAGAAATTGGCGAGGTCTCGATAACCGAGACACGGGGGTTTCTTTCAACTCGGCTAAGGGATATACTTAAAGCGAGAAATCCCGGCATCGCCCCAATACCAGCGATACGGGAAGGAGGGCCGCTAAAAAGACCGAAAATTCATTTTGGAAATTAAATTTTTTTGCCCTTTAAGTCGGGACGGAGATCCTGAAAATCCTGAACAACTTATCGGGGAAAAACGTTAATACCTTAATCGAAAAGACGACGTTTTGGCGAAAAAGCCCGCCGGGGGGTGTGGCAAACAAAACCTTCATAACGCCAAAACGGGATGGAGTCCATTACAGGGGAGAGTACCGCCATGGCTCAAGTCGATAACGCACAAGGCATTCAACAGATCATTCCACGCCCGGGGATTGTCCCCGAACCGCAAAGAAACCAGCCGCAAAACCAACGCGTCGAGGAAGAGGACAACCAGGACCGGCAACAAGCCAGACGTCTGGAAACCCAGGACCAAAACCGCGTCCAACGTCAGGACCAGGACCGGGTCGATATCCAGAGGACCGGCCAGGAGCAGGCCCAGACCGGCAGGGCGGACGACCGCGCCCGGCAGGAAGACAGGCGTCAGGAAGTCCGCGACCAACAGCAAACCCAGCGTCAGGAAAACCGGGCCGCCGCCACTGGAGAAAACATCCAAGGCGTCCGCATCCCCCGTCCGGGAAGAGTTCCCATCCAGGGAGGGGGAGGAGGAATTCAACAAAGGATACAGCAACAGGAAGAAGTCCGGCAGGAGAGAGAATTTCGCGAACACCCCGCCTTGGAAGCTCCGCCGCAAAACGTCGGACGCATCAGCCTCGATCAAGGGCCGCCCCAACCGCCACAACCCGGCGAAGCGAACGCCGGACAGGACAGGCCTCCCACGGTCATCGAGCGGCAAATCCGCGACGCCACGGAAACCAACGTACGGACTCAGCAGGCGCAAAACCAGCGTCCGGAAAGGACTCGGGAAACGCAAAACCGTCAACAGGTCCAGGCGAATGAAGCCAACGACCAAGCGCGCGCTCGGGAGACAGAACGGCAACGGGCGAACGAAGCGAGGAACAACGAGCGCCAACAACGTAACGTGGTTTCGACGCAAACTCAAAGAGGACGAAACGTGGACCGCTTGATTTAGACCGGCGGTCCCGGAAAAGTCCAAGGGACGCCCCGGTTTCTCGGCCGCGCGCCCCCGCGCGATGGAGGGACGGTTCTGCCCTCTTGACGCGCGGAGCGACGGCGAGCGCGGAGTTGGGGAGTCGATTGCCAAATATTCCGGTGGCCGGCGCGTTGGGTCCGGTCTTTTTTCCGGCCGCCTTTTTTTATTGTTTTTTTTTGTTTGGAAAACCGTAACGCGCACTCGAACTTATTGTCCTTTACGGCTTAAAACATTAAAACTTTAGCGTTATTTTTCAGCGCCCCGGATCGACCATGGAAGTCAACGGTTTCCCCAGCGCTTACTTTCCGCCCTTCTCGTTCCTGCGGCCCGCGCCGACGGAGTCCCAGGCGCGGGAAGCGCGGACCCAGTTGACGACGCCCGGCAGTCCGCCGCCTTCCTTGAGCGATACCCTGTTCTCTTCCTTTATATTCGTCTCGCAAAAAACCCCGCCAGCCGAGCTGACGGGTCCCCTGGCCGCCATGCGCATGCTCGATTCGTTCAACACGCTGAAGACGCTCTCGGACCAGACCAAAATTCCCATCGTTTCCAACCTGGACAGGAAACCCCGGTTTTCCGAACTGCAACAGGACACGTTGAACGACATAAAGGATTCCGCCCAGACTTTAAGCTCGACCGTCGATCGGTTGTCGCGGAAAAGCTCCTTGAACACGCGCGCCGTCAAAACGACGCCGACCGGCATTGTGAGCGCCCAGGCCGGCAACGCTACTCCCTTGACCGCGGTCTCGGTGGTTGCCAGGCAAGTTTCGACCGGAAACGCCCTGTCCTCCAACGTTCAATCGTTCCCTTTTCCCGCCTTGGGCAAGACCGGGAGCTTCGTCGTCAACGGGGTCAAAGTTTCGGTAGTCGCCTCGGACACCATCGTCACCTTGAAAAACAAAATCAATCGCGGGGAGGACACCAACGGGAACGGGGTCCTGGACGGGCCGGAAGACCTCAACGGCAACGGCGCGGCGGACGTCATAACCGTGGCGCCAAGCAAATTCGGCCCCGGCGTTTACGTCGCCGAGGACGCAAACGGCGACGGCCAGTTGGCTCCCGCCGAGGACGCAAACGACAACAAGCGTCTGGACGGCGGGACCGCCGAGCATAAAGTCGCCGCGACCATCGAGGACAACCGTTTGAAACTGACCAGCCAGGCCGGCGGATCGACCAAAATCGACCTGCAAGACCCGAACGACATCCTTTTGTCCCTGGGTTTTTTTGAACTGAACGGCAAAGGGTTGCCCATCCAAAAAGAGTTTCAGTTCAATTCCGACGAGCCGCCGCGAAATTTGATCGTCAACCCGCGGAAAGCGGAGATCGAGGTCGGCGGAAAAGTCGCGACCAGCGACTCCAACGACTTCTCCGGCGTGATCGACCAGGGCGTTTTGACCGTCAAGAAGACATCCGGCAAAAAGGTGGCCGTGGACATCTCCCTTGACGCCGAGTCCGCCATGAGTCAGATTAAAACGTTGTTCGACAACTACAACGATACGATTACAAAGATCAATCGCGAGTTGCGGTTTTCAAAAGTGTTTCAAACCGATCCGGACGTCCAGCGCGCGCGTCAAGACCTGGTATCCAGCGCTCAAGGGAAAATCCCCGAAATCACGGAGCAAAACCGGGAGATCGACAAAATACGCGGCAAAGCGCAAAACCTGAACATGATCGGCTTCAAGTTCCAAAACACGGAGAAGGACGTTTTGAACGAAACGATGGTGACCAGTAACGTCCAGGCCATCAAGGACGGACTCACGTTCCCGTTCAAGAACGCGCCCAACGACCTGTTACGGCGGTTGTCCTCGGTCGGCATACAAACCGTCGCCGACGATACCGTGGCGGTGGACGAGGTGGAACTGAAAAAGGCCCTGGACATCAATACGGCCGGGGTCCTGGACATTTTAAACAACCCGGACACGGGGGTCCTCCCAAAACTGCAAAACCAACTCTCCAAGGCGCTTGAAAAGGACTTTGGGGCCATCGACGTCAAGCGGACCAAAATACAAAATACCTCCCGAATTCCCTCGGCGTTGCAGGAGATTTTCCAAAAACTCATCAAGAACGAAACGGAAAAAAGTAAAACTCAAACGTTGATCGCGGTGGCCTGAAGTGAAACCTAAATCGCAAATGGAGACGGTCAAGACGTGGTTGCGGGAAGAGCTGTTCCGCTATCTGGCGATTTTGACTAAACTGGAGGAACAGAGGAAGGCCGTGGACGGGGACGACGAGGCCCGCCTGCTGGCCGTCATCCAGGAAAAAAGCTCGCTCATGGCCGGCATCGAAAAACTGGAACGCAAGATCGCCGGGGCCCGGAAAAACTTCTCCGCCGAGGAACAAAAAGACGCGGCGCGGCATACCGGTCCGTTAACGGCCCAGATAGAAGACGTCCTGAAAAAAATCATCGCGCGGGAGGACGCCTGCGCGGAGGAAATCAAGAAGAAGCAGTTGAAGATCCAGGAGCGGATGTTACAGGTCAAGCAGGGGAAGACCGGCTTGAAAGGATACGGAGATCGCGGGAAAAACAAATCCTGGTTTTCCAACAACGCCTGAGAAAGGCAAGGTGTCGTCATGGATTTCGCAATTTCGGAAGTCAACCGAATCGTCAGGAGTTACCAGGCCCAGGAAAAAGTCGCCGAATTGATCCGGGAAACCCCGGTCAAAACCGTCCAGGGCCAGGTAGACCGGGTGACCCTTTCGGCGAAGGCCCGGCAGTTGGCGCAAGCGGCGGCAAAACTCGAAACGGCCGGAGAACCGCAAGACATCAACACGCAAGACCTGCAAGCCATGGTGGACGGTCTGCCCGCTGTTTCCGAACCGCCGCCAGAGGAGGGACTCCAATAAAATGAAGCCCCCCCAGCCCCCTCCCTTCCAGGGAGGGGGCTGGGGGAGGGTAGGACCGGCTTTTCACCCCCACCCAGCCTCCCCCTCAAGGGGGAGGGGGTTGGAACTCCGTTTTGTCAGGCGCTCCAGGAAGCGCGGCGGCCCCGGCGCCGCAAATACCCCTTGCAAATTCCTCTTTTTTCCATTAAATCATGCCCATGATTTGCGTGCCCATTGTCTCCCCCTCCATGAAGGAATCGCTGGCCGATATCGCCGCGGCCCGCGAATTCGCCGACATCATCGAACTGCGCGTCGACCTGATGCGGGATTTCGACCTGCCCGCCCTCCTCAAGGCCGCGGGCAGACCCTGCATCGTCACCAACCGGACCAAGCTGGAAGGCGGGCAGTTCCGCGGGACCGAGGAACTAAGGGTCCGCGTCCTGCGCCAGGCCATCGACGCCGGAGCCGACTTCATCGACATCGAGGCCTCCACCCCGCGCCACCTGTTGAAATCCGTCCTGGAGTCAAAAGGAAGTTCCCAGGCGATCCTGTCTTATCACGATTTCACCGGCGCCCCGGACCGGCTCGAAACCCTTTACGAAATGATGCGCGAACTGCCGGCGGACGTCCTCAAAATCGTCGTCTACGCGACGGACATCAACGACAACCTGGCGGTTTTCGACCTCCTCAAGCGCGCCTGCCGGGACGGCAGGCGGTTGATCTCCTTTTGCATGGGAGAGAAGGGGGAGATCAGCCGGATCCTGTCGCCGTTAATGGGCGGATTCCTGACCTTCGGCTCTCTGGACGCCGGGAAGGAAAGCGCGCCGGGGCAGATACCCGCCGAACGCCTCAAAAACGTCTATCGCGTCGACCGGCCCAGGGAAGGGATGAAAATTTACGGGGTGATCGGCGACCCCGTTTCCAAGAGCATGGGATATTTGATCCATAACCGGGCCTTCCAGGAATCCGGCTTGCCGCATATCTACGTCCCGTTCCGCGTAAAAAATCTGCAAAAATTTTTCGCCGGGTTCGAATCCGTTTTCGCGGGGCTCAGCGTCACCATGCCGTTCAAGGAGGAGATCGTCCCACTGCTCGGCAAGGTGGACCCGGTCGCCCGGAAGATCGGCGCGGTGAACACCGTGGCGAGGGAGGGAAACGTCTGGACGGGGCACAACACCGACTGCTCCGGCGCCTTGAAGGCGTTGGAGGAGATCGCCCCGTTGGCCGGCAAGAACGTCCTGATCGTCGGCGCGGGCGGGACCGCCAAGGCCATCGGCCACGGGGTTGCCGGGCGCGGAGCGCGCCTGACCCTGACCTACAACCGCGACAAAAACCGCGGCGAGGTCCTGGCGCGGGAACTCCAATGCCGTCTCGTCAGCGTCCGCGATATCGAGGATTGCCCCGCGGACGTCCTGATCAACTGCTCCCCGGCCGGGATGGCCCCGAAGGTCAACGAAACGCCCGTCCCCGCGCGGGCCCTGCGCCCCGGGATGGTGGTCTTCGATTCCGTATACAACCCCCCCGAAACCCGCCTGATCAGGGAAGCCAAGGCCGCCGGATGCGCGACCATCTCCGGCGTCGAACTGTTCATCAACCAGGGAGCGGCGCAGTTCGAGCTATGGACCGGAATGAAGGCCCCGGCGGCGGCCATGCGCTCGGCCTTGACGACCGCGCTGGGCGGCTGAATCCGCAAACCGCGCTCCGGACCGTCAAAAGAACCCGATAAAGGACCAGTACGCCCATAGCGTGAAAACGTAGGACAGAATTCCCAGCAGACCCATCCACAACCCCGACCGGACCATTTCGTTGAGCGAAATGAATTTGGAGGAATACGCCAGGGCCGAGGCGGGCGTGGCGATCGGCAGGATGAAGGCGAAATTGCTGGGCAGGATGACGGTCATGGCCGCCACGGCGGGATTGATGCCGTATTCGGCGCAAAGGCTGAGGGCCGGCGGAAGCAGGATGGCGATGACCGCCGAATTGCTCATGAACGTGGTGAGTATCAACGACAAAACCGCGATGGCGACCAGAAACACGGGCGCGGAATGGATAAATCCCTCGAAGAGTTTCCTGGCCAGCCACAACGCCGCCCCCGAATCGGCCATCACCTCGCCGAGGCAGATGGCCCCGCCATACATCAGGATAATCGCCCAATTGACGTGTTCCTCCACCATGTTCCAGGTCGCCAGGTTGAAGGAAAACAACGCGACGATGGAAATGATGGCAATGTTGGCGATGCCCAAAGTTTCCCCGAACCCGAACCATAATACGAGGGTGACCGCCATGACCGCGGCGATCCCCTTTTCGCGCAGGGTCATCCTTCCCATGGATCGGGACTTTTGATGCAGGACCGCGCGCGCCTGGCTCACGTCGGAAGTCTCCGGGGGAAAAAGAAAATACAGGATCGCCAGTCCGCAGACCAGCAACAGGAAGACCATCGGAAGAGACAACAGGGAATACTGGAGAAGTCCGATGGTGCTCGCGCCCTGCGTGCTCTTTTCCAAAATTTCGATCGCCAAGGGGACCCGCCCGCCCCCCAGGACGGTGGCGGACCCGCCAATGATGCAACCCCAGGCCATGGCGAAAAACATGGACTTGGCGAGCGGCGATTTCTTCTGGCTCAATTTCAGGGCGTTGACGATCTCCAGGACGATGGGGAACAACATCGCGGCCACCGCGTGCTCCGACATGAAACAGGAACCGACCGCGCCGAAAAAATAAATCGACGTCACCAGGCTCCGGGAGTCCTTCCCCCAGTTCTCCAGCGTCCAAAGCGACAAGCGCGCGCTCAACCCGCACCCGATCATCGCTCCGGACAAAATAAAGGCGCCCAGGATGAAAAACACCGCCTTGTTGCCGAAATACGCGTACGCCTGCGAGGCCTTCATGATGCCCATCAAGGGAATGGCCGCGATGGCGAACAGGCTGGTGATGGACAGGGGGATCAGGTTGGTCGTCCACAGGGCGACGCAGAAAACAAACAGGCAAAGGACCTTGTACGCCTGCGGCGACAGGTCCGCGGGGCCTTCGCGGAACGCGAAGACGACGAACAGGGCGAACAATACGGCGAGAAAAATTCCCCGCCGCAAGCGGTCGAAAATGACGATCCACAAAGGCCGCCGGTCAATGACGATTTGATGAATTTCCTCGGTCGCGTTCATCTTTAGGGTCTCGTTTCCGGCTGTAACCTACAATAATTGCAGGGCCGTTGCAATTAAATTGCCCCGCCGCCACAATGCCCGCCGGAAATGCGGGAAAAGGCGCGCGGGGCCGCAAAAACGGCGCTTTCAAGAGCGCCTGTCCGCAACGAACGCGGACGGATATCCGCCGCTGGAGATCGAGGGTCAAACGGGAATTTTCTCCGGCAAAAACAGAGGGGGGACCGGGGAGGAGTTACTTAGAGCGTCTAACAAAATGAAGTCCTCTCCAATTCCCTCCCCCTTCCAGGGGGAGGTTAGGTGGGGGTGAAAAGCCAGCCCACCCTCCCCCAGCCCCCTCCCTCAAGGGAGGGGAGTAATTTGAGGGTCGAGCCAAAGGGTTCATTTTGTTAGACGCTCTTATCAACCATCTCCACGGTCCACAGGTCGCACGAACCGCAGGTCTGGCGGTAGTTTTCCCTGAAATGGTTGAACCGGTCGCTCCGCCAGATGCCTTCGAGGTCCCCTTCGATCACGTTTCCCATCTTGGTCTGCGGAAGCAGACAACACGGGGTGACGTCGCCCAGGCGGTTGACGTAGGCGTAATTGAAGGTTTTCAGGCAGTAGCGTCCGGATTGATGCAGTTTCTTGCGGAGGAGACGATAGAAAAACCGGGTCAATCCGCTGGAGACGGAATACTGCAACCAGTCGAGCTGGATTCCCAGCGAACGAGCGAGGCTGTCGGCTTTATTGAAGATGCGCTCCTCTTCCGCCGGGTCCGGGCGTTTGAGGTCCGGCGCGTATTTGCGGTCGAGCCGTCCCACGTTGACGATATCGCAACCGATCCTCGCCCCGTAGCGGATCACGTCGTACAGATCTTCCTCGCGCCCGGCGTGCAGGGTGGACTGGAGCCTGAGCGAAAGCTTTCCGTTTGCCCGGACCCGGGCGACGGTCTCGATATTTTCGAAGACCTTGTTGTTGGTATGCCCCTCCTCCACGTGGCCGCTGACGCTGTCCACCGAGAACGTGATGGCGTCCAACCCCGAACTGGCAATCTCCCGCGGGACCGTCGGCCGGACGAACAAACCGTTGGAGGTGATCATGACCTTGTGGCCGCGCTCCTTGCAATACGCGATCATGTCGAATATCCGGGGATGCAGAAACGGTTCTCCCCAGCCGGTGAGGGTGACGTCCTCCCGGTCCCCCAATTTATCGACGGCGGCGGCGAATGTGTCCCACTCCATGTGCTCGAGTTCGATCCCGAGGACCTCGCGGGGGCACATGTGGCAGTCCATGTTGCACCGGTTGGTGATCTCTATTTGTATTTGACGCGGTTTGCGCGGCAACTTGTAGCGCAACCGGTCGAATGTCTCCAGCGCGATTTTCAGCATAAAATCCCGATTTGACCCCGGTTATAAAAACTCATAAAATTCAAACTTTTTGCGGCTCCGCCGCAACATGACATGATACCTCTAAAAGCGATCGGTTTATAAAAATTTGTCGTGCCGCGACAAGTTTGTTTGTTATATTGAGACGACAAAAATCTTTTTTGGAACAGGAGCGTTTTCATGGGAATGACCCTTACCGAGAAAATCCTTTCGGCCCACGCGGGCGGCAAAAGCGTCCGCCCCGGCGACAACGTCTGGGTGGACGTGGACGTCCTGATGACGCACGACGTGTGCGGGCCGGGAACCATCGGCATTTTCAAACGGCAGTTCGGCAAAAACGCCAGGGTCTGGGACAGGGAAAAGGTGGTGATCATCCCCGACCATTACATTTTCACCTCCGATCCGCACGCGCGGAGGAACCTCGAAATCCTGAGGGATTTCGTCAAGGAGCAGGGCCTGCCCTATTTTTACGACGCGGGGACCCGGAACTATAAAGGCGTCTGCCATCTGGCGCTGGCCCAGGAAGGCCACAACCGGCCGGGAGAGGTCCTGTTCGGCACCGACTCCCATACCTGCACGTCGGGGGCCTTCGGCATGTTCTCGACCGGCATCGGCAATACCGACGCGGCGTTCATCCTCGGCACGGGGAAACTCTGGGTCAAGGTCCCGGAAACCATGTACTTCGAGTTCAACGGGACCTTCCCCCCATACATCATGGCGAAAGACATCATCCTGCAGGTCATCGGCGACATCGGCGTCGACGGCGCCACCTACCGGACCATGGAATGGGGCGGCGACGCGATCGCCAAATTCTCCATGGAGGAACGGATGACCT
This sequence comes from Nitrospinota bacterium, assembly GCA_016217765.1. Taxonomy (GTDB): domain Bacteria; phylum Nitrospinota; class Nitrospinia; order Nitrospinales; family JACRGP01; genus JACRGP01. The sequence goes on from JACRGP010000039.1 coordinate 24,146, forward strand.
TGTGCAACATGGCCATCGAGGGGGGCGGCAAGAACGCGGTCATCGAGGCCGACGACACCACGCTGAACTACGTCCGGCGGAGGACGCAAAAACCCTATACGGTCCACCGCTCGGACAAGGACGCCAACTATTGCTTCAAGAAAGTCTACAACGCCGGCGCCATGGAACCCGTCGTCGCCAAGCCCCACTCGCCGGACAACAAGGCCCTTGTCAAGGAATGCCAAGGGGTCAGGCTGGACCGTTCGTATATCGGTTCCTGCACGGGCGGAAAAATCACCGATTTCAAGGCGGCGGCCCAACTGCTCAAGGGCAAGACCGTGAAGATCGACACCTTCATCGTCCCCGCCACCAAGGAGGTGGAGGACGACCTGCACAAGGAAAAGATCGGCGGCCAGTCCCTGATGGACATTTTCAAAAACGCGGGCGCCCATCTCGGCCCGCCCTCGTGCGCGGCGTGCCTGGGAGGCCCCCAGGACACCTTCGGCAGGACCCAGGCGGAGGAAGTGGTCATTTCCACCACCAACCGGAACTTCCCCGGCAGGATGGGGTCGAAAAAGTCCCAGGTGTACCTGGCCTCGCCCTACACCGCGGCCGCCTCGGCGCTTACGGGACGCATCACCGACCCGCGGGAGTTTCTCTAAATAAAACCGTTCGCAACCCACGTGGAGTTTCGTCATACATGCAAAAAGTCATTGAAGGCAAGGCATACGTCCTCGGCAACAACATCGACACGGACCAGATCATCCCCGCGGAACGCCTGGTCTACAGCCTGAGCGACCCGGAGGAAAAAAAGAACTACGGCAGGTACGCCCTCTCCGGCGTCCCGGCGCCCGCCGCCGGCCTGCCGGACGGCAACCACGCTTTCGTGAAGGAGGGGGACCGCCGCTCGGAATACGCCATCATCGTCGGCGGAAAAAACTTCGGTTGCGGCTCGTCCAGGGAGCATGCGCCCGCCTGCCTGCAAATCGCCGGCATCCAGGCCGTGATCGCCGAGTCGTACGCCCGGATTTTCTACCGCAATTCGGTGGACGGAGGGTTCTTCATCCCGCTGGAAACGACGACGCCGCTCATCGACGAAATCCGCACGGGCGACCGGCTGTCGGTCGATATAGGGGCCGGGACCGTGACCAACGTTTCGGCAAAAAGGCAATACCCGCTGAAACCGCTGGGAGACGTCCTCGAAATCCTCGAAGCCGGGACTATCTTCGAATACGCCAAAAAAGCGGGGATGTTGCCGAAGGACTCCTAAGAGCGCATAACAAAATGAAATCCCCCATAATTCCCTCCCCCTTGACGGGGGAGGTTAGGTGGGGGTGAAAAGCCGGGCAAGCGCCCGGAGGCGGCGCCGGGTCCAACGTCCACGCTGGTCACCCTCCCCCAGCCCCCTCCCCAGCGTGACGCTGGACTCAACAGGCTCGGCTCCGATGGCGAATGGGAGTCATCGGGGGCAATCCGGGCTTGGCCATCCCGCTCCGGGGCGTTCCCCGGTCAAGGGAGGGGGGTAATTTGAGGGTCAAGCCAAATGGTTCATTTTGTTACGCGCTCTAAACGAGTTCGGCAATACGTCCTCCCTGGCCCCGGCGTTCACCCCCCCTCTAAAACAATTTGCAACCGGACAAGGGAACTTTGATACAATCGCTCAAAACCTCGTTGGCTCCCGGCCAGATGAACATCCCCGCCACAAATCCCCAAACCGCGGACGACATCCAAGCGCAAAAACATCCGCCCTTCGCGGCGGTGGCCCTCAACATTCCGCTGAAAGATACCTTCACGTACGAAATCCCGGAGACCCTCCGCGGCCTGGTCAAAACCGGGATGCGCGTTCTCGTGCCGTTCGGCAGGCGCAAGCTCACGGGCTACGTCGTGGACTTGCCGCGGAAGCTCGAAAAGAACATACCGCTGAAACCCATCGAGGAACTGCTGGACGCGGAAGCCGCCCTCTCCGAGGAACTCCTGTCGCTCACGAAATGGATCGCCGGCTACTACCACGCCTCCTGGGGAGAGGCCATCAAGGCGTCGCTCCCCGCCGGGCTGGACGACGAAAGCCATGAACGGCTCGTCCTGACCGATGAGGGACAGCGCGTGTTGGAGAGCGGTTCGCTCCAGGCCCCCGCCCTGCTGACCCTGCAAACCGTCCGGGACAAAAAGCGGCTGACCCTCAAGCAAATCCGGCGGCTCTTGAGGAAAAAATTCAGCTCCGCGGTCCTGGCCCGCTTGAAGAACGAGGGGCTGATAGCCGTCGAGACGGTCATGCGCAGGAGCCCGGTCAACTACTCCTACGAGAAAACGGCCCGGCTGGTCTCCCCGGCCAAACCCGATGAAGAGGCCGAACGGCTCCTCCGCAGGAGTCCAAAGCAGAAAGATCTCTACCGGGTCCTTCTGGAGGGGGAGATAAAATTGCCGGACCTCGCCCGCCGTTGCCCGTCCTACGCGGGACCTCTGAAAAATCTTCGGCAAAAAAGGTTGGCGGAAATCGTCGCCGTGAAAACGCCGCGCCGGATTCAAACCGCGCCCCAGGCCGGAGGAGCCGACGGCCCGTTGCGCTTCTCCCCGGACCAGGAACGGGCTTACGGACGGTTGGAGGAAGCGATCTCCGCCTCCGAATATCGCGTCTTCCTTCTGCACGGCGTGACCGGGAGCGGCAAAACGGAAATCTACATCCGGTGCATCGAACGCGCCCTCCAATTGGGGAAAACCGCCATCATGCTGGTCCCCGAAATCTCGCTCACCCCGCAGACCGCGTCCCGGTTCAAAGGCCGGTTTGGAGAGCAGGTCGCCATCCTCCATAGCGCGCTATCCAACAACGACCGGTACCAGGAATGGAAAAAAGTCCAGGAGGGGCGCGTTTCGGTCGTCGTGGGGGCGCGCTCGGCCATCTTCGCCCCGTTCAAGGACCTGGGCGTCGTCATCGTCGACGAGGAGCACGACCCGTCCTACAAGCAGGATTCCAGTCCGCGCTACCACGCGCGGGACACGGCCATCGTGCGGGCCCGTAGCCAAAAAGCCGTCGTGGTCCTGGGGTCGGCGACGCCTTCCCTCGAATCGCGGCGCAACGCGGAATCGGGGAAATACGTCTATCTCGCCCTTCCCAGCAGGATCGAGGACCGCCTCCTGCCCATCGTGGAGGTGCGCGACATGCGCGCGGAAAAAACGGAGAAAAAAAACTTCTCCATCCTCTCCTCCGGCCTCAAGACCGCCATCCGGCTCCGGCTGGAGCGCGGCGAGCAAACCTTTTTGTTCCTCAACCGCCGGGGCACGTCCAACTACGTGTTCTGCAAGGAATGCGGTTTCGTCTTCCACTGTCCGCGCTGTAGCGTGACCCTGACCTTCCACGGCTCCCATCACAGCCTGCTGTGTCATTACTGCGACTTCCGGACGCCGCCTCCGGGAACATGCGCGGAATGCTCCGGCGAAGTCATCCGGTTCGCCGGGTTCGGCACGCAAAAGCTCGAGGAAGACGTCCGGCGGCTCTTCCCGCAAGCTCGGATCTCCCGGCTCGACCGCGACACCGCCCGCAACCACGCGGACTTCGAAGCCATGTACCGGAGCATGACCGCGGGCGAAATCGACATCCTGATCGGGACGCAGATGATCGCCAAGGGGCACGACTTCCCGAACGTGACCCTGGTGGGCGTGGTGCACGCCGACTTGTCGCTCAACATTCCCGACTTCCGGTCGGGCGAACGGTCCTTTCAACTCCTGACCCAGGTGGCGGGCCGCGCGGGACGGGGGAACGTCCCCGGTCAAGTCATCATCCAGACGCACAACCCGGAACATTACGTCTTCCAATTCGTGCGCGACCACGATTACGAGAAGTTCTACGAGACCGAGATCGTTTTCCGGAGGAAATTGCACTACCCGCCGTTCACCCGCATGGCCCTGCTGGAGGTGGAAAGCGCGGACGAGTCCCTGGCGGCGGACGGCGCGCGAACGCTGAAATCCATTCTGGTCCGCCAGATCCGTCCCGGCGAGGGGATCGAGCTACTCGGGCCTTCGCGGGCCGTCCTGTACAAGATCAACGACAAATTCCGCTGGCGCCTGATACTGCGTTGCCGGGACAACCGGCCCCTGCAATCCCTTTTGGAGCAAAGCAAGGGTCTCCCGGATTGGCGGAGGCTGGCCTCGGGAAAAATCAAGCTGACCATCGACGTCGACCCCGTAAACCTCCTTTAAAAGAGATTTGAGAAAACTATTTTATGGTCCTTTGGCGTCATTCCCGCGCAGGCGGGAATCCAGCGCTTTCAAGGAACTTCTGGATGCCTCGCTTTCGCGGGCATGACGGCTTTGGCGCAACAATGGACTTTTTCAACGGCCTCTTAAACGCGCAAAAAATCGGCCGCAACCGTCCTTCAATTCACTTTTTCCGGAAAGGCACACATGGCGCTTATTAAAAAGCTCTACGACTGGGTCCTGCACTGGTCCGCGACCCCTTACGCGGTACCGGCGTTGTTCATTTTGTCGTTCGCGGAGTCCTCGTTCTTTCCCATCCCGCCCGACGTGTTGCTGATCGCCATGGCGGTGGCCGTGCCCCGGCGCTCGTTCTATTTCGCGACGGTATGCTCCGTCGCCTCGGTCGTGGGCGGGATGTTCGGATATCTCCTGGGTTACGGCTTCATGGAAGCGATCGGCGACCGGATCGTCGCTTTCTATCATTTCCAGGACAAATGGGACAAAATCGGGTTACTATATAAGGACTACGAGGCTTGGGCCGTGGCCATCGCCGGTTTCACGCCGATCCCTTACAAGTTGTTCACCCTGGCGGCGGGGGCGTTTGAAATCAATTTCCCGATTTTCGTGATCGCCTCCGTACTCAGTCGGTCGGCCCGGTTTTTCCTGGTCGCGGCCCTGATCTACAAGTTCGGGGCGCCTATAAGATCTTTCATCGAGAAATATTTCAACTTGCTGACCGTCGTATTTTTCGCGTTGTTGATCCTGGGCTTCTACCTGGTCAAATACGTTCTCTAACGCGGGAGCCGCCATGAGCGAACACATCGTCGTTCTCATCACCGCCGGATCGGAGGCGGAAGCCGACAAGCTGAGCCGCGGCCTGGTCGAGGAGAAACTCGCCTTCTGCGTGAACGCCGTGCCCGGGATCAAATCGACCTATTACTGGGAGGGCAGGATCAACGTCGATCCGGAAATCCTTTTGATCGTCAAAACCCGGAACGATCTGTTTGAGTCCCTGGAAAGCTGGGTCAGGAAAAACCACGGCTACTCCGTCCCCGAAGTGATCGCCCTGCCCATCGTCAAGGGTTCCGGACCCTACTTGAAGGGGATCGACGACTGGGTGAAACGGTAAACGCGCGTCTCCCGTTACCAAGGGATGAACGCCTGGATCGGCGCTTATGAGCCGCTTGAACGACCGCAAAGTCCGGAAAATTGCCGGAGGCAAGGCGACCCCCGAATCCGCCTACATGGACCGGAGGCGTTTTCTCAAAGGGGCGGGCATGATCGGCCTTTACTCCGCGGCCCTGGCGGCGGGTTGCTCTCCGGGAACAAGCGGCCGGGAGGCGGACCTTCCCCTGGAATTGAGCGCGGTCGAAAAAACGGTTTATCCCGCCAGACGCAACGACCGGTACTTGTTGGACCGCCCGCTCACCCGGGAGGAGATCGCGGCCCGGTACAACAACTTTTACGAGTTCACCGAAATCAAGGAAGACGTGCGCGTCCACGCGCAAAAACTGGTCATACGCCCTTGGGCCGTCGAGGTGACGGGACTCGTCCGGCGTCCCAAAACGTTCGACCTGGACGACCTCCGCAAGACCATGCCCATGGAGGAACGTCTCTACCGCCACCGTTGCGTGGAGGCTTGGGCCATGGCGGTCCCCTGGACCGGGTTCCCCCTGAAAGCCCTGCTCGACGCAGTCCAGCCGCTTTCCTCCGCGACCCATGTGCGCTTCAAATCCTTCTATAAACCGTTCGCCGCCCAGGGACAGCTCGCCTTCTGGTATCCCTGGCCTTATACGGAAGGCTTGACCCTCGCCGAAGCCACGAACGAGCTGGCCTTCATGGCCGTCGGCATCTATGGCCACCCGCTTCCGAAACAGCACGGGGCTCCCGTCCGCCTGGTCGTCCCGTGGAAATACGGGTTCAAAAGCATCAAGTCCGCGGTGCGGATCGAACTGGTCGATTACCGTCCGGCGACGTTCTGGAATACGGCGCAAGGTTTGGAATATGACTTTGCCGCCAACGTCAATCCGACCGTTCCCCACCCGCGCTGGTCCCAGGCACGGGAAAAAACGATCGACACCGGCGAGACCCGCCCCACCCTGCTCTACAACGGCTATGAGGAATATGTCGGGCGTCTCTACGCCTAAGTCCCTTGCGCGGACGCGCGGGCGGTCCCGCAACCCGCCGTTTCCCAACAACTCGTTTTTCAAGGAAAGATAACCGTCATGGCGCTCATCCCTCCTTTTTCGTTCAACTGCGTGGTGGCGATCGGCACGCGGGATTCGGGCACGTACCCGCGGTGGGTCGGGACCGGGACCCTGATCGGACGCTTTTTTAAAAAACGCGCGGACAATCAGCGGCAATACCACATCTTCATCGTCACCAACAAACACGTCGTCGAAGGGCAGAAATCCATCGTGGCGCGGTTCAATCCGCTGGCGACCCAAAAGGCGAAGGATTACGACATCCCGCTCGTGGACCGGTCCGGAAAGACGCTGTGGAGGGAGCACCCCAGCGAGGCCCTGGACATCGCCGTGATCGGGATCAACGCCGATTTCCTGGCCGAGGAGAACGTGCGTTACGATTTTTTCCAGTCGGACAACCACCTGATGCCCATCGCGGAGATGTCCGCGTTGGGGGTGTCGGAGGGGGACTTCGTCTACGTCCTGGGGTTTCCCATGGGGATCGTCGATCCCGACAGGCAATATGTGATAGCCCGGTCGGGCATTATCGCCCGCCTCCGCGACGCTTTGGAGGGGCACAAAAAGGACTTCCTCATCGACGCCTTCATCTTCCCGGGCAACAGCGGCGGCCCGGTCCTCTACAAACCCGAGATCGTCAGTTTGGAGGGCACGAAGTCGGTGGTGAAGCCGGGCCTCATTGGGATCGTTTCCGGTTATTTGACGTACAAGGACACGGCGGTAAGCCAGCAGACGGGGCATCCGCGGGTGGTGTTCGAGGAAAACTCGGGCCTGGCGGCCGCGGTCCCGGTGGATTTCGTCATGGAGGCCATCGAAGCCTGTTTCGCCTCGCTCAACATCAAGGAACGGGATTCCATTCGACCGGCAAATTCCTGAGACCGGGAATCCATCCGCCCGGGGAGGCGGGTCATTCCGTAAAATAGGCGTCGGAATCGGCGAAGACGGGCGGGCTGTGGAAATTCAGCATCTCCAGCGGCTCATCCTCGGTGGCGAAGCGGTGGACGGTGTTGGGAGGGACGCGAAAAAAACACCCCGGCTCCAGCGAGAAACTCTTATCGCCCAGTTGGGCGGTACCGGCCCCCGACAGGACGTAATACAATTCCTCGCCCCGTTTATGGAAGCTGGGTTTCTTGACCTGGCGGGGTTCCATGCGCACGCGGTAGGCCGAAAACCGGTCGCAGTTCTCGCGCGGCAGGAGCTGGTCGATGCGGATTCCCTTCAAGACAAAGGTCGAGCCGCCGTCCGGCCCGACAAACACGACTTGTTTCTTGAGGTCCATAGCGCGCGGCGGCGAAGAGGGGCCGCTCCTCTCCGGCTTATCGCCGGACTTTCAATTCCTTCAGGTTTTCGCCGTCCCACTTGATGGACAGCTTCGAACGTTTTTTGTAAAGTTTTTTCTGAAACGCGTACCCGAAGACCAGGGGCAGGGACACGCTGGGCTCGACAAACGCCATGGCGAAGTTGGCTTCCTTGTTGATCTTGCCCCAGGACTGGGCCTCGCCGAGGGTACTGCCGCTCAACCCGCCCCAATGGGGGACGTCCGTGGTCAACTGCAAGGCGTATTTGTGCCCGCCGGTATAATTCCCGAAAATGTAGGACATGATGATGGAGTCGTTGATATAGTTCTTGGGCACGCCCCCGGCCACGTAAAACGCCGCCGTCGCGCGGGACTTCACCACCAGTTGGGTGATCTCGTAGTTGTCGCGTATGGAATCGATGGTCAGGGGTTTCCTCCCGGCTTTCCTGGCCAGGTAATAATGCTCCGTCAGACCGATGCCGATGCTGGAATCGTTGAGCGCGGGGCAGAAAATGGGGACCCCTTTTTTGCGGGCCGTGACCAGTATGGACTCATCGTCGTCGATCGTCTCGGACAGGCGCAGTAAAAACTCCCGGCTGGAATAGTCCTTCGGCTCCAGCCGGCTCGCGAATTCGCCGATCAGGGAATCGTGCTCGGCGAAAAACTCCTCGTCCACGTAGGTGTCGTAGATCCTGTTGATGTAGAGTTCACGGAGCTTCTTGTCGTCGGCGTTGGGGTTGCCGAGGAAATGCCCGCATCCCTTGGCGGCGTAATAGTCCTGATACATGATCGCGCCGGTAGACACGATGGCGTCCACCATGTTGTAGTGGACCATGTCGCGGAGGACCTTGCGCAGTCCCGCGGCGATCAAGGGTCCGGCGATGCCGAGGATGACGGAGGGGCGCTTCGGATCGGTCAGCATCTTCTCGTATATCTTGGCGCAGGCGCCCACGTTGCGGGCCTGGATGGACATCGACTGGAACGACTCGACCAGGTCGGCCACGTTGTTCACCTTCCCGTAGTCGACGTGGGAAATCCGCTCGCTCATGATCTTTCGTTTTTCGCCCCGCAGTTTTTTGTCCAGGGGATAGATGGACTTGATGAAATCCTTGTATGCCATTTTTTGCTCTCGTGAAATAGTGTCCTTGAAGACCGCCCGCGCGGCCCTTGTTACAACCGCGCGCAAAGGTCCCTGGCGTGGGTTTTGACATCGACTTTTTCCATGGCCTCGAGGACCTTGCCTTCCTCGTCGATCACATAGGTGATCCGCGCCGCGTATTTGTCCTCCCTGCCTTTCACGGCGTGATAAGCCGAGGATATCTCCCTCTGGACGTCGCACAGCAGGGGGAACGGAAAGGAGAACTTCTCCGCGAAGGCCCGGTTCTCGGCCGGGGTGTCCAGGCTCACGCCAAGAATCACGACGTCTTTCTCGTCGAAGCGGTCGAACGCGTCGCGAAAACCTTGTCCCTCCATGGTGCAACCGGGGGTGTCGGCCTTGGGATAAAACCAGAGCGCGATTTTCCTTCCCCGGAAATCCTTCAAGCCGATCTTGTTGCCATTATGGTCGTAAACCGAAAAATCGGGGGCCTGTGTTCCGACGGCAAGCATGGGCCATCTCCTTATCCAAGAGCGCCTGACAAAACGAAGTTTTCCATAACTATCCTCCCCCTTGAAGGGGGAGGGCAGGTGGGGGTGCCGGGCAAGCGCCCGGAGGCGATGCGGCGATGACGCTTCGCGATCGCCGAGGCGCAATTTCCGCCTCGGCGTCAGCCTGAGGCGGCGCCGGATCCAGCGTTCACGCTGGCCACCCTCCCCCAGCCCCCTCCCCAGCGTGACGCTGGACTCAACAGGCTCGGCTCCGATGGCGAATGGGAGTCATCGGGGGCAAGCCGGGCTTGGCTATCCCGTTCCGGGGCGTTCCCCGGTCAAGGGAGGGGAGTAATTTGAGGGTCGAGCCAAAGGGTTCGTTTTGTTAGACGCTCTAAGTCAAAAAGCCAAATCAGGGGGATGCGCTTATGAACTCAGATATCGAGGGTCCCGGTTTCACCATCAAGGATTCGCGGTCTTCCAGCAAGTCCGACGAAGAGTTGAAAACCGACCGCAAGCAGGACAAACCGGAGGACAAAACGGCGGCCAAGGGAGAAAAAGAGACGCTTCCCGACCTGGAGTTGAATTTTTCCACGTTCCTGTTGTCCCTCGCATCCTCGGCGTTTTATCATCTGGGGGACCTGGCCGACCCCGACACGGGCGAAAAGCGCGTGGAACTGCCCGCCGTCAAGCAAACGATCGACATCCTCATCCTGTTGCGGGACAAGACCAAGGGCAACCTCAACAAGGACGAGGAGAAGTTGCTGGAACAGTTGACCTACGAGTTGCAGGTGAAGTATCTGGCGCGGAATAAATGAGCCGGGGGGTTTTCTCCATTACCTGACGAAGAAACGCATTCAAGCGCCTGCTGGCCCGGCGGAAACTCGGGCCGGTCGAACGACCATCCGGGCGTCCCCTTCCACAAGAGACCGACATGGCATTAACGTCCGATCATAACGGGCTGTTCATCCAGGGGATGACGGACCCCGGCGAGTTGCGCGGGTTCCTGGAGTCGCGGTTCTCGCAGGCCGAGATCCAATCCCTCTACGCCGCAA
>JACRGP010000040.1 GCA_016217765.1 Nitrospinota bacterium
GTTTTACGTAAACCCAACCCGCCGTTCAAGCATCTTAATGAAGGAGCCCGCCAGCGGAGAAAGCGCCGAACTGAATGTCCCGGGTTGTACGGAAATCGCGAGCGTTGCCCTCAGGTTCAACGCCCGATTGATGCCTAAAAAGGACGAGGAATTCCGTTCCGCCCCGGCCAGCCAGGCCTTCCTGGATTTCGATAAAACCGGGGGCGGAATCGTCGTCCGGTTTGCCCGTCCGGGAGACCGGTTCGTCCCTTTGGGGATGAGCGGCACGAAAAAACTGAAATCGTTTTTTATCGACGAAAAGGTCCCGCGCGAGGAGAGACGCTCCATCCCCATCTTGACAACCCGGGAGGACGATATTATCTGGGTGTATGGCAAGCGGATTTCCCAGAGCTATCGCGTGACGCCGGACACCAAAAACGTCCTGCTCATCGAAGGCGAACCAGGCGAGCGCCTGGAGGCGACGCGGCGATGACGCTGACGCGATCGCCGAAAAGCTAGTCCCGCCCCGCGTTGCCTCCGGGCGACGCACCCGGTCCAGCGTCACGCTGGACGGCGGAAAGAATGCGCCTTGTTTTCCGGCGAATTATGGTAAAATGAACTCTTTGAAAAGCAAACCTTTATTAATAAAGGAGTAGGGTTTTGAACCAATTCTACAAAAATCTCGCCCTTTGGCTGGTCATCGGAATGATCCTGATCGCGCTGTTCAATATTTTCAACAAGCCCATCGCCACCCAGTCGGAAGTGATTTTCAGCGATTTCATGGATTTGGTCGGCAAGGGCCAGGTCAGCGAAGTGGTGGTCCAGGGGGACAATATCTCCGGCAAATATACCGACGGCCGTTCCTTCCAGACGATCACGCCTCCGAAAGATCCCGACGTCATCAAGATTTTGCGCGAAAAAGGCGTCCGGATTGTCGTGGTCCAGCCGGAACAGACCAGTTGGTACATGAATATCCTGATTTCCTGGTTCCCCATGCTCCTTCTGTTGGGCATATGGATCTTTTTCATGCGGCAGATGCAGGCGGGCGGGGGCAAGGCCCTGTCCTTCGGCAAAAGCCGGGCCCGGCTCTTGAACGACAAGAAAAACAAGACCACGTTCAAGGACGTGGCGGGCGTGGACGAGGCCAAGGAGGAACTGCAGGAGATCATCGAATTCTTGAAAGAGCCGCAGAAGTTCAGCAAGCTCGGCGGCAAGATTCCCAAGGGCGTGCTCCTGGTCGGTCCTCCCGGCACCGGCAAGACCCTTCTGGCCAGGGCCATCGCCGGCGAGGCCAACGTGCCGTTCTTCAGCATCAGCGGTTCCGATTTCGTGGAGATGTTCGTGGGCGTCGGCGCATCCCGCGTCCGCGACCTGTTCGACCAGGGGAAGAAGAACAGCCCGTGCATCATATTCGTCGACGAAATCGACGCCGTGGGACGGCACCGCGGGGCGGGTCTTGGCGGCGGCCACGACGAGCGGGAACAGACGCTGAACCAACTGCTCGTGGAGATGGACGGGTTCGAGAACAACGAGGGGGTCATCCTGATCGCCGCCACCAACCGGCCGGACGTCCTCGACCCGGCGCTGTTGCGGCCAGGCCGGTTCGACCGCCAGGTGGTTGTCTCCCGTCCGGACGTCAAGGGGCGGGAAGGCATCCTGAAGGTCCATACCAAGAACATTCCCTTGGCCGACGACGTGGACCTGAAAGTGATCGCCCGCGGCACGCCGGGGTTCACCGGAGCCGACCTGGCCAACCTGGTCAACGAAGCGGCCCTCCTGGCCGCCCGCGCCGACAAGAAATCGGTTTCCATGCCGGACTTCGAGGACGCCAAGGACAAGGTGTTGATGGGCGTCGAGCGGCGGAGCATGGTCATCAGCGAGAACGAAAAAAAGACCACCGCCTATCACGAGGCGGGCCATGCGCTGATCGCCTACCTCCTGCCGGGGACCGACCCCCTGCACAAGGTGACGATCATCCCCCGGGGACGCGCGCTGGGCGTCACCCAGCAACTCCCCATAGACGAGAAACACACCTACAAGAAGACCTTCTTGTATCACAACCTCGCCATCCTCATGGGCGGCCGGGCGGCGGAGGAGATCTGCCTGGGGCAGGTCACCACCGGCGCGGGGAACGACATCGAGCGCGCCACCGAGCTGGCCCGCAAGATGGTCTGCGAGTGGGGCATGAGCGAAAAGATGGGGCCGCTCACCTATGGGCAAAAAGAGGAACAGGTCTTCCTGGGCCGGGACTTCAACGTGCAGAAAAACTTCAGCGACGAGACCGCGAAATTGATCGATTTGGAAGTCAAGGCCCTGGTGATGGGCGGCTACAACAACGCGAAGGACCTTCTCATGAAAAACCGGGACCGCTTGGAGGCCATCGCCCTGGCTTTGCTGGACCGGGAAACCTTGACCGCCGTCGAGATCGACGAGATCATCAAGGGAAAACCCGCCAACGGCGAGGGGGCGAACGTTGAAGGAGGCGCCGAGGAACCCTCCAAGAACATCCTGGGCGCCGTGGCCGATAAGATCAAGAGAAAACCCGGCTTGGGCGACGCGGGCGATTTCGTCGGCGGCGGATTTCCCGATCCTCATCCCGCCTGATCCGGAAACCGGTTTCCTTATTCCCCCCTTGTAAAGGGGGGTAGGGGGATTTGAAACGGTTCTCCGCGATTATGGACGCGAATCCCCCCGGCCCCCTTTGCAAGGGGGGGGGGGGCGGCTCCACACTCTTTCTTACTCTCCGTAAAAAAAACCCGCAAAACCTTTGATTTTGCCAATCTTGGCAATTTTCGATATAATTACATGGATACGTGCAATGGCTAACAGGCGCTGAAAAAGTCTCAAATCGTCATGCCCGCGAAAGCGGGCATCCAGAAGACCTTTCAAAATACTGGATTCCCGTTTTCACGGGAATGACGGCAAAAGGCGATAGAATAGTTTTTCAGCGCCCTGATAAAAGAGGCGCCGTCCATGCTGAATACCGCGAGGGTCCCGAAAGCGTTCGAGCCGCTTTTCGAGAAGGCCCAGGAGTATGTCGCCAAATACTTCCAGGCCAAAAATGAAGACCCGTCCAAAGGGACCATCGATATCTTTGGCGAGCGGTATATCCTGGTCCGGGCGGCCTCCATGTCCGTGGA
>JACRGP010000049.1 GCA_016217765.1 Nitrospinota bacterium
ACGCGCATTCGCCATCCGGGTCAAGCCCATTGGGTCCAGCGGCACGCTGGGCGGCGTGGCGATCCAGCCATTCGCCTTGGAGAAACTGGACCGGACCGCTCCGGGCGCGGTCAAACGGCTGGCATGGCCTTGGAACGCCGACCTTGCCCCGGCGGCGGGCTCCCTCGCCGCCGGCTCTCTTTCCCCATTTCTCCCCGGCCCGCCCGGCAATAAAGATCTGTCGGCGCCTTGCCGCGGCGTCATTCCCAAATATTTGATTTTTCCCCTTATAGAGATTACATTTAGAAGGTTGGCTTTTACCGTGCCTGACAAAATGAAGCTCATTCATTTCCTCCCCCTCGAAGGGGGAGGGCAGGTGGGGGTGAAAAGCCGATCTCACCCTCCCCCAGCCCCCTCCCTCAAGGGAGGGGAGAGGATTGAGCGTCGAGTCAAACGGTTCATTTTGTCAGGCGCTTTTAATCAAATTCACCAAGGTTTGATAATGAAAAAAATAGGAATGGTCAGCCTGGGCTGTCCCAAGAACACGGTGGACTCGGAGCTCGTCCTGGGCGACTTGTCCAAAAACGGTTATCGGATCACCGCCGACCGGCAGGAGGCGGACATCATCATCGTCAACACCTGCGGGTTTATCGAGGCTTCCAAGCGGGAATCGATCGACGCCATTTTGGACATGGCGCAATGGAAGACCCAGGGGAAATGCAAGCGCCTGGTCGTCACCGGTTGCCTCGCCGAACGGCACGCGGAGGAACTGCTCAAGGAGATCCCGGAGATCGACCTCATGCTGGGCGTGAACCAGTACCCCAACCTGAAGAACATCCTCGGCGAGTCCCTGCGGGACGAGCCGGACGGCAACGGCTCCAGGCCAGGCTCCGCCAAAACCGGTCGCGTCCAGCGCCGCAACCATGTGCACGACCCGGCGCGGTATTTCGAGTCCTACGCCGGACGGGTCCTGACGACGCCGGGATACACCGCGTACGTGAAGATCGCGGAAGGGTGCTCGAACAAATGCGCCTTCTGCATAATCCCGAAAATGCGCGGCCCGTTCCGTAGCCGTCCGCTGGAATCGGTCCTGGAAGAGGCGCGGGGCCTGGCGGCCCGGGGGACCAGGGAACTCAACCTCATTTCCCAGGACACCACCATGTACGGGTTCGACCTGCGGATGAAGGACGGCCTGGTCCGCCTGTTGAAAGCCCTCGGCGGCGTCGACGGCGTAGAATGGCTCCGCTTGCTGTATTGTTATCCCACGTTCGTCACCGGCGAGGTCATCGACGCGATCGCATCCGGGGAAAAGGTGTGCAAGTACGTGGACGTCCCCTTGCAACACACGCACGACGCGATGCTCAAAAGCATGAAGCGCCAGGAAACCGAAAAGCAGGTCCGCGGCATGCTGGACGAACTGCGGCGCAAGGTCCCGGGGATCGCCCTGCGCACCACCTTCATCGTCGGTTTTCCCGGCGAGAAGGCGGAGCATTTCCGGCACATGGTCCGTTTCGTGGAGGAGATGGAGTTCGACCACGTGGGCGTTTTCGTCTATTCGAACGAGGAAGGCACGGCGGCGTACGGCTATACCGGCAAGGTCCCCAGGAAAACCGCCGAGGCGCGGCGCGACGAGTTGATGGGCATCCAGCGCGAGATATCCCGGCGCAAGAACGCCGGTCGCGTGGGCCAGACTTTCCCCGTCCTCGTCGAAGGCTCCGACGCCGAGGAAGGCTACTTGACGACCGGCAGGCTCGCCACCCAGGCGCCGGAAATCGACGGACAGGTCATCCTTGAGGAATGCGACGCCCAGCCGGGCGATATCATTCCCGCGCGCATCGCGGGGGCGACCGACTACGACCTGGTGGGCAGGCCGGTTTGACCCCGGCGTAGGGCCGGGAAGCGGGAATATTCCCAACTACAGCGGACGGCGATCTTGCGCAAGGAGGCCACGGCATGCCACTGAGACGAGTAGGAATTCTGACGGGCGGGGGAGACTGTTCCGGGTTAAACGCCGTGATCCGGGCCATCACCCGTTCAGCGATCATCCAGCATAACGCCACGGTCATCGGCATCGAGGACGGGTTCGAAGGGTTGATCTTCGACCGCCGGTGCGAGCTCGACATCAAATCCACCCGCGACATCCTCCCCCAGGGCGGCACCATCCTGGGGACCAGCAACAAGGGCAACCCGTTCGAGTACCGGGAATTCGACGACAAGGGCCAGATTGTCGTCCACGACTACTCGGAAAGAAGCGTCAAGAACTTCAAGAAGATGATGCTGGACTGCCTGTTCGTCGTGGGCGGGGAAGGCACCTTGATGATCTCCCACGAGTTTTTCAAGCGCGGCCTGCCCGTCATCGGCGTGCCCAAAACCATCGACAACGACCTCGAGGGAACGGACTACACGTTCGGGTTCCAGACGGCGGTCCAGGTGGCGTGCGACGCGCTGGACCGCCTGCAGACCACCGGCAAGAGCCACGAGCGGGTCATGATCCTGGAAGTCATGGGGCGGCACGCGGGGTGGATCGCCCTGGAGTCGGGGATCGCCGGCGGGGCCCACATCATCCTCATCCCGGAAATCCCCTACAACCTCGACCTGGTGATGGACAAGATCAAACTGCGGGCGGCGGGCGGCAGTCCGTTCAGCATCATCGTCGTCGCGGAAGGGGCCAAGCCGGTCGGCGGCGGAGAGGTCATCACTCACGAGGCCGGGAAAACCCTGCAAGGCGTCGTCCGGCTGGGCGGGATTGGAAACACCATCGCCAGCCAGATCGCCTGCAACATCGACCTGGAAGTGCGGTGCACCGTCCTCGGCCATATCCAGAGGGGCGGGACGCCAAACGCTTTCGACCGCGTCCTGGGGACGCGGCTGGGCTCGTATGCCGTCCAGGCCGCCGCCGAGGGGAAATTCGGCCACATGGTTTCCCTGAATACCCCCGACATCACGCTGGCTCCCATGGAAAACCTCGCCGGGAAGGTGCGCCTGGTGCCGCCCACGTCGCAGTTGGTCCAATGCGCGGAGGCCATCGGCATCTGCATGGGACGTTGATTTTCCCGGGACCGCAAGGAGCGTTGTAAAGGCATGGAAGCCAAAAGAGGAGTCATCGGCATACTCACGGGCGGGGGCGACGTGCCCGGCCTCAACCCGGCGATCCGCGCCATCACCGTGCGCGCCGCGCGCGAGGGGTTCCGCGTCGTCGGCATCCGCAACGGTTGGGAGGGGCTGGTCCGCATCGACCGCGACCGCAAAATCGATGAGCAGGAACACTGCCAGGTCCTGACCCAGGAGATCGTCAACAAGGTGGGACGGACCGGCGGCACGTTTCTCCATACCTCGCGCACGCGGCCCTCGCATATCGCCAGAAAAGACGTCCCCCAGCCGTTGCGCGGCCAATACGCCTCCGACATGAACGACCTCACGCCGGAGGTCCTCAAGAACCTGGAGTACCTGGGGATCGATTACCTGGTCCCCATCGGCGGCGACGACACGCTGAGCTACGGCGTGGAACTGCACAACAAGGGCGTCAAGGTGGTCGCCTTGCCCAAGACCATGGACAACGACGTGCCGGGGACGGACTACTGCATCGGGTTCAGCACCTGCGTGACCCGCACCATCGAGCTTAGCCACAGGCTCCGCACCACCGCCGGGTCGCACGAAAGGTTCCTGGTGATCGAGGTGTTCGGCCGCTACGCCGGGTTCACCGCCCTCCTGCCGACGCTGGCGGGCGCGGCGAACCGGTGCGTCATCCCCGAATGCAAATTCGACATCGAAAAACTGACCGAACTGCTGGTGAGGGACCGCCGGGACAACCCCAGCCGGTACTCCGTCGCGCTCGTCTCCGAGGGGGCGACGTTCGAGGGGGGAGAGATGGTCTTCGAGGGCGACGAGGCCGACGCCTACGGACACAAGAAGCTGGGCGGCATCGGCGACGCGGTGTCCAACCAGGTCAAGGAGCTGTCCGGACGGTTCAACAACGGGAAGAAGATCGGCGTGATCAACCAGCGGCTGGGCTACCTGGTGCGTTGCGGCGATCCCGACGCGCTTGACTCGATCGTCCCGGTCACGTTCAGCAACATCGCCATGGACTTGATCCTGAACGGCAAGAGCGGCCGGCTGGTCAGCCTCCGCAAGGGCAAATACGACCATGTGGCGCTGAACGAGGTGACGAGCCGGAAGAAGGTGGTGGACATCGACCGGTTCTACAATTGCGACCGCCTGCGTCCCGAATACCAAAACTTCAACGGCCTGCCGATGTTCATCATGACCAGCGAGGACTGACCGGCCCACCGGGGACACCCCCGGTGGGCAACGCCGCCCCGCGCTTGCGCCGGGATTGAGGGCGCAAAAGACTTGAATGCGCGCGGAGCTTTTTGGAGTGCAACGCGTCCCCGCGTTGCATGCAAAGCCGGGAGGCTTTGCACTCCAAAGCCGTTCGCGCTGGCCTCATCCCTTCGGGCCTTTTTGCGCCGAGAAAATCCGCTCCGTCCGCTCCGTCGGTTCGCTCGTCATCTCCTCGACGATCAACTGGCAGATGCGCGACGCGCCGGGGGTCGCCTCCAGGGTGAACGGGCCGTGGTTGTAAATCTCCAGGGCGATGATGCCGAGGCCCGAGCCGCAGTGGATGGTCGGCGCGGTCATGTGCACCGCCAGGCCCAGACGGGCGAGACTGCTCTTGCCTTCCACCCTGCCGGACAAACGCGAGCCGACGGGCAGGTTGATCTTCTCGTGGGTGGAGGCCAGGTAGACGGTCTGCGGCCTCAGCGAATATTTGTTCGACGGCTCCTTGGGGACCTCCAGCAGGAACTTCTCCGACAATTCCTTGAAGTTGAAACGGTCCACGTCGATGCGCAGGTCCCCGTCCCGCGTCTTTTTCAACTCCGGGTTCCATACCCACAACGGCT
Organism: Nitrospinota bacterium; assembly: GCA_016217765.1. Lineage (GTDB taxonomy): Bacteria > Nitrospinota > Nitrospinia > Nitrospinales > JACRGP01 > JACRGP01. The sequence goes on from JACRGP010000049.1 coordinate 4,881, forward strand.
CCCCCATGCGCAAATCGATGGAGGCGGAGTCGATGAGTTCTTCTCCCGGAAGCGGGTCGATGACCAACCGCCCTTCCCTTAATGCGTTGCGGATGTCGGCGTTGCTCAGTATCATCGAAACAGTCCTTTACCGAAAAGTTTAACTCGGATATAGCATATGCTCCCCCTTGTAAAGGGGGCCGGGGGGATTCACATTATGACCGCGAACTAAAGCTTCAAATCCCCCTATCCCCCTTTGCAAGGGGGGATAAAGCAAAGGCGTTTTTTGCCGCCGCTATTTTCCACATATGCGCCCTATACCTCCTCGCCCAAGACCGCGGCCCGGATCGCCTCCTCGTCGAGGCTTGTCCCGCGTTCGCGGGGAAGGCCATGGAGCAGAAATTCGCGGTTGCCTTTCCGGCCCTCGATCGGCGAGGCGACACAGCCACATAGGACCCAGCCAACTTCCTCCATGAAATCGCGGAGAGCAAGCGCCACGCGCAGATGCTTCTCCGGCGTCTTGACGATGCCTTTCTTCTCCACCTCGCCCTTGCCGACTTCGAATTGCGGTTTCAGCAGGGCGATCAGTTCGCCTCCGGGTTTCAGCAGTTTCAACGCCGGGGGAATCACCAGTTTCAGGGAAATGAAGGAAACGTCGATGACGGCCAGATCGACGGGCTCCCCAAGGTCCTCGAGGGTCAGGTGGCGCGCGTTTTTGCGGTCCACGACGGTCACCCGGGGATCGGTTTGCAGTTTCCAGTCCAGTTGGCCGTACCCGACGTCCACCGCGTAAACCCGGCTCGCGCCGCGCTGAAGCAGGCAATCGGTGAACCCGCCAGTGGAAGAGCCTATGTCCGCGGCCGTTTTCCCGGCGGGGGAGACGCCGAACGCGTCCAGCGCCCGCTCCAGTTTCAGGCCGCCCCGGCTGACGTAAGGGATGGCGTCCTCCAGCGTTTCCAGCGCGCAGTCCTCGCGCACCATCCGCCCCGGTTTGTCCGCCGTCGTCCCGTCGACGCGCACCCGGCCGCCGAGGATCAGGCCCTGGGCCCGTTCGCGGGTCGGGGAAAGTTTTTTTTTACCAGCAGTTGGTCCAGGCGGAACTTTTTAATCTTGCTTGCCATTGCCTTCCTCTTCCGTAGGGAACAGCTCCGCGATCAACTCGCCTTTCTGGTCGCGGGTGAGTTTTTCGATCTTCTGCTCCGCCTCGTTGAGTTTTTTGGAGCAGATGCGCGACATCTTGATCCCCTCCTCGAAAATCTCCAGGGACTTGTCGATGTCCAACTCGCCTTTTTCCAGCTCCTCGACGATTTGCTCCAGGCGTTTCAAGGCTTTTTCGAATTTTATTTCCGGCATGGCGCCTCTTGAATAAAGTGTTGAGCGGGTTGCTGAAAAACTATTTTACGGCCTTTTGCCGTCATTCCCGTGAAAACGGGAATCCAGTATTTTCAAGGGATCTCTGGATGCCCGCTTTCGCGGGCATGACGATTTTGGGGCCCAAGCGACTTTCTCAGCCTCCTGTTTGTTAGGTCAAGCGTTGAAGTTATTTGATCTTCTCCCTATCGCTTCCCGATATCTTGAATGTATTCACTAGAAGCGGTTTCATAAGTTGTTTTTTTATGGAGCGCTAAGCCTCCCGGCTTTGCGGCAACGCGGGGACGCGTAGCGCTCCAAAAGGTTATTTATGCTTATGAAACCACTTCAAGTCACTTTATCATTTCCTTGGCGTGGCGGAGGGTGGCTTCCGTGATCTTCTCCCCGCCGGACATGCGCGCGATCTCCTCCACCCGTTGTTCGTAGTCCAGTTCCACGACCTTCGTGCGCGTCCGTTTCCCCTCCACTTCCTTGACCACGCGGTAATGCGTCTCGGCCATGCCGGCGATCTGCGGCAGGTGGGTGATGCAGAACACCTGTTTTTTCGCGGCGAGTTTCTTGATTTTATGACCTACCGTCTCGGCTACCTTGCCGCCGATCCCGGCGTCAACCTCGTCGAAGACCATCGCGGGGATGTCGTCCTGTTCGCTGAGGATGGTCTTCAGCGCCAGCATGACCCGCGACAGCTCGCCGCCCGAGGCGATCCGGGCCAGCGGGCGCAAGTCCTCGCCGGGGTTCGGGGAAAACAGGAACTCGATCGCCCCCAGGCCGAGCGGCGTCAGCCGGGTTTTCTGCTTGCGGAACGGGACCGAAAGCCCCGCGCCGCCCTCGATACGGTAATCGAACCGCGTCCCGAACCGCGCGTGTTTCATGCCGAGTTCGCGCAGTTCCTTTTCCGCGGCCTTCTTCAATTCGGCCCCGGCCTTCTCCCGCTTTTCCGCCAGCGCGGCGCCTTGACCGGCCAGTCCGCTTTCCATCTGTCTCAGTTCCTCCTTGAGCGATTCCGCGCGCTCCTGGGAGGACGACAGGCCTTGCAGTTCGGCGGCGCTCTTCTCGCGGTAGGCGAGGACCGTTGGGATATCGGCGCCGTATTTGCGTTTCAGTCCGTTGATTTCCGCCAGGCGGTCCTCGATCTCCTCCAGCCGCGACGGTTTGAACTCGACCGCCCGGGAATAGTCCCGCAATTCTCCCGCCAACTCCTGGATTTCGTAGTACGCCGTCCGCCCGCGCGCCGTTTGCTTCTCCAGGGCCGGATCGATGGCGGTCAACGAATCCAACTCGTTGTTCGCGGCGCCCAGGCGTTCGAGGACCGACCCTTCGTCCTTCTCCAACAGGGACAAGACCCGGTCCAGGGACTCGCGGAGTTTTCCCGCGTGGCGGAGCCGGTTGCGCTCCCCTTTCAATTCCTCTTCCTCGCCGGGGTCCAGGTTGGCCTTGTCGATCTCCTCGATCTGGAACTTCAGCAGGTCCTCCCTCTGCAGGCGGTCGCGTTCGTTTTGCGACATCCGCTCAAGCTCCCGCGCCCGTTCCTGGTACTCGGCATAGGCCGAGGCCAGTCGGTCCCGGTCGTCCATGGTCCGGCCGTAGAGGTCCAGCAGGTCGACGTGGCTTTCGGGGTGGAGCAGGGTTTGGTGGTCGTGTTGCCCGTGGATGTCCACCAGGCGGTCGCCGACCCTGGCGAGGTTGGCGACGGTGGCGTTGCCGCCGTTGAGGTAGGCCCGGTTCTTGTCGCCGACCGACAACACGCGCTTGACGATGATGCGTCCGCCGTCCGCGTCGGCGCCCATGTCGCCGAGAAGTCGCAACGTTTTCGGGTCGTCCGTCTCGAACAGCGCCTCGACGGTCGCGGTGTCCTCGCCGGTGCGGATCGAATCGGCGTCGGCCCGGCCGCCGAGGACCAGGTTGAGGGCGTCGATGACGATCGACTTCCCCGCGCCCGTCTCGCCGGTCAGCACGTTGAACCCCGGGCGGAACTCGACCGACAGGCTTTCGATGGTGGCGAAGTTATGGATTTTCAGTTCCCTGAGCATGGAAATGGCCGGATGGCGCCGCGGTGTCGATTTTGTCGAGCAGTTCCCTGGCCCGTTCGCGGATGCGCGGGACCTCCCGGTCCTCCCTCGGCCCGTCGGCTTCCGGGAAGTTCTTCAAGAGAGCGGCCAATGCCTCTCGCGCCGGAGGATATTCGCCCTTGGCGTAATAAGACTCCGCCAGGAAAAAATAATTTTCCGGACACAGGGGCCCCAGACGGACCGCCTCTTTCAGATGGGTTATGGACTTGTCGAAACTGCCGCCCAGAATGAAAGGCAGTTGGTAATAAAATCTTCCCAGGGCGCGGTGCGGACCGCCGCGGAAGACGGCGGGGTCGATCTCCAAAGCCGTTTCCATCGTTTGTTTGAACGGGTCGATCGCGCGCAGGCTTTGCCATATGCCGTCGATTTCCCCCAACCTGCCCAGGCAGACGCCCTTGATATAATACCCGGCCGCGAACCGGTTTTGCAGGACCGCGGCCCTTTCGGCCTGCGCGAGACAGCGGGAGAAATAATCCCGCCGGGCATCCCCCTCGCCGAGCTTTCCCAGAGAATAATAGGCTCTCGCCAGACGCAGATACAGTTCGCCGGAGGTGGGAGACAGCCGGAGGGCCTCGCGGACCCGACTCTCGGCATCCGACAGTTTTTCGACGGTATCGCCGTCCGCGATCAGACGGTCGATCTCCTTCAGTGTCGCCGTTTCGGCGGGATTGGCCCCCGCGAACGCCAAAACCATTGTCGCCGTAAGGAAAAGGTCACGAATCATGGAAGGAACAAAAACCGGATTTCAAAATTGCCTGGCTTGAAAAATTTCAGTACACTAGGGTTTGCAATAAACGAAACAACCGGGGGTACCGTCCGACTTGTCGGCGTCTCCTGTCGTCTCCCATAGCGGAACGCCAGGGAGGCCCGACGGGTTGCATTGCCCCCCATCCGGTCAAACCAGACATCGACCCTAATCTATCACAAAACCATGACGCTCCTTAGAAAATCCGTTTTGCCGTTTCTCGCCTTGTTCCTTTTTTACGTGCCCGCGTTCGCCGCCGATAATCCTTCGCCCCAGGACACCGTCAAACGCCTGCTGGACACCATCGGCAAGATCAAGACGGGGGACGGGTTGTCCGCCGAGGAAAAGGCGTCCAACCAGAAATACTCCGACCTCGCCATCGCTTTCCTGGACCTCAAGGACGTCAGCCAGCAGACTCTGGGCAAATATTGGAAAGACCGGACCAAGGGGGAGCAGGAGGATTTCGTCCAGTTGTTGAGCCAGTTGTTCAAGAGAGTGGCTTTCCCCAACTCCGCCAAATTCTTTGCCGACCTGAAATCGATCTACGGCGAAAGCCAGGTCGATAAAAACCGCGCCGTGGTCCCCATGAAGGTGGTCCACCAGAAAGAAGGCGAGGTCGGGATCGACTTTAAACTCGACTCTTCCGACGGGAAGTGGCGGGTTTACGACGTGGTCCTCGATGGCGTCAGCATGCGCAACAACCTCAAGAGCCAGTTTTATAAAGTGATCGAGCAGAACAACTTCGCGGAACTGGTGCGCAGGATGAAGGACAAACTCGACAAGGCATCGAGTTGATCGCCGGAACGCCGCGGCCCCGGAACGGAGTCCGGGGAAGCCCCCGGGGGCAACTGGCCTGGCCCCGACTGCCCGCGATGGTCGCCATTCGCGATTGGGGCCAAGCCCGTTGGATCCAGCGGCACACTGGCCGGGTCAGGGCCCGAGCTGGCGTATGGCCTCGTAAACCACGACGCTCGCGACATTGGCCAGGTTGAGGGAGCGGACGCGCGCGTCGTATTGCGGGACGCGAAAGACGCGGCCGGCGTTTTCCTCGAGAAGTCCGTTCGGGAGACCCTTGGCCTCGCTTCCGAAAAACAGGTAACTGCCTTTTTCGAACCGGCAGTCGTAATGGGGCCGCGTCCCCTTGGCGCTAAAGAAAAATTTCGGCGCATGGGCGGGCACGGATTCCAGGAAGGCCCGCAGGTCCTTGTGGCGGGACACCGTAAGATACTCCCAGTAGTCCAGCCCGGCGCGCCTTAAATGGTAGTCGTCGATTTCGAAGCCCAGGGGTTCCACCAGGTGCAACGCGGTTCCGGTGGCCAGGCAAACCCTTCCGATCGACCCTGTGTTGTGAGGGATCCGGGGTTCCACGAGAACGACGTTAAGGTTGTGCGGCATAGGCGTCGGCATTAAAAGCGTCTGATAAAACGAACCGATGGTCTCCGCCATCAAATTATCCCCTCCCTCGACCGGGCAAGCGCCCGGAGGCGATGCGGCGATGACGCTGACGCGATCGCCGAAACGCAATTTCCGCCTCGGCGCCAGCGCGAGGCGGCGTTGGATCCAACGGCACGTTGGGGGCTGGGGGAGGGTGGCCCGGCTTTTCACCCCCACCCGCCCTCCCCCTCAAGGGGGAGGAAGTTAGAAGAGAGCTTGATTTTGTAAGGCGCTCCAAAAACGGTTTCAGCGAAAACGAAACTCTCCCAGGCGATAATCCTTTTTTTTCTCCTTCCGGGCTTGCAGGTCTTCGTACCTCTTGAGCCACTCGGGTATCTTGTCCTTGTCCTTTCCCGTTTTTTCGGCAACCACCGCCAGGTTGTAGTAGGTCAGGGCGTCGTCGGGGTCCGCTTTCAGCGCCCTTTCCAAATAAGGTCTGGCCCGCGAATAATGTCCTTGGTCGATGAGGAGCGCGCCCAGGTTGCCCAGCGCCTGAACGTTGTCCGGGTCCGCGCTTATCGCCCGGCGATAATAATGGACGGCGCAATCGGCTTTTTCCGCGATCCAGCACTGATACCCGGATTCAAACTGCGCCCCGGACCAACGCGGGTACAGGTCCGCCGCGCGCTTCCAGAAGGCGCCGCTACTGGCGTAGTCGTGGGAATACTTGATCGTCCAGTGGCAAAACAGCAAGCCGACAACTCCCAGGACGAGGAGACCGCGCCGCGCGTCGGAGCGGAATAACCAAGCCGGGATTGCCCCCGACGATCTTCGTTCGCCGCCCGATTCGAGCCCGTTGGGTCCAGCGGCACGCTGGCCGCCGAGGACCGCCGTCGTTAAAAACAAGACGACCGCCAGCGACGGCAGGTAGAGATACCGGTCCTGGCGAAGCGTGGCCAGGGGCACGATATTGGAAACGGGCAGGAGCCAGAGAAAAAACCAGCCCGCGGCAAAAGCGAACCGGGGGCGCGCCCGGAAGCGGGTTGCCGCCAGGACGCCTGCCCAGGGAACGGCGGCATACGCCATCCAGGATTGCCATTCCCAAAGGACGGACCGGGGATAATAGTAATGGGGCGAAAGCGAGAACGGAAAAATCAGCGACCAGAAATAGTCCCAGTAGACGCGCGCCATGAACAGAAGGGCGGTCGCCGGACTTCCCCCGGCGTATTCCTTGATCGCGCCGATCCCGCTCTGCGTGTAGACGACGCCGGCGCCCGCGAGAAGCGCCGCGCCAAAGTATGGGGCCTTCTCCATGAGGCGGACCCCGCGCTTCAAAACGCAGAGGTCGAGGAGAATGAGGGCCGGCGGCAGGACCGCGGCCACCGGCTTGCTCAACAAGGCCATGACGAAGGCGAAAAAGGAAACGGTCAGGTTCGCCGGTTTCGGGGAGCGCCCACGGGCATGAAGGAGATAAAAGATCAGGGAGAGGAATATGAAAAATCCCGAGAGCAGGTTTTTCCTTTCCGAAATCCAGGCGACCGATTCGGCGTGCACGGGATGGACCGCGTAAATGGCGGCGGTCCCCAGGGCGGCCGGCAACGAGACGCCCGCCAGCAGAAGGACGGCCAGCGCCAGGAAGGAATTGGCCGCGTGGAGGACGACCTGCGTCAGGTGGTATCCGAAAGGGTCGTATTTCCAGAACGTGTAGTCCGCGGAATAAGAGGTCAGCGTCGCGGGAAGATAAGAGTCGAAATGGACGCGCGTGAAAATGGCAAGGAGATTCTCCAGGGACAGGTCGCGGAGATAGGGGTTTCTAAAAATGTAGGCCTGGTCGTCGGTATTGACCAGGAACCCGAAAAACACGGTGTGCCCGTATACCAGGAAAACCAGCAGGGTCAGCCCGGCCGCCGCCGGGGCCAAAATTTTCAGGGAACAGGCCGCTTCATCCTTCGTTTCAGGATCCATGATTCAGGGCGTCAGGGAAGACGGCTCCGCTTGGGCCGGGAGCGTTTTTTGCGTGAAGGAGAGAGCGCATGGATGAAAGATAATTTATTGCCCCTGTCCGGTCATGGAAGAAGCAAACGGGCCGGACATGGCCGCAAACCAGCCTTAATTTTTGCCTTTGATTTTACACGAAGGATAACTATAATGAAACCTCATGTCATTCGGCTAAAACCGCATAATTTAGCGCCTTTGGACAAAAAGTCGTATTCCGTCCGCCAAAGTATTATTCGTAAAAATAATAATGCATCATAGCGTGAGTGTTGCGTTCCATGAATGAGAAATCGAGCAATCAAAGGCAGAATTTCCGCGTAGCGGCGTTGCTCCCCCTGGAGGTCCGCAAGGTCCCGGAACATCAGGCCGGCGATCTGAGTTGCGAGCTTTTGGAGGCGCTGGAGCCCGCGGAATCGGGCCCCCTGCCCGTTACCAGCGGTAGCGACGAGCTTGTTCACTGGATGAACGCGTTAAGCCAGAAACTGGACAAAATCATCGTCCTTCTGCAAAACGAACGGATTTTTTCCGAAGCCGCCTCGCTAAAAAAATACCAGGTGAGCATCAGCACTTCGGGCATGTCCTTCGAGACGCGGGAGCCATACGATACAGAGGACATTCTGAGCATCAAAACGATATTGACGATTCAAAGCCATCCTCTCCCGATGCGGTTGTACGGGCAGGTGGTCTATGCGGACAGGGCCGGCGACAGGAACAGAGTCGCCGTCAACTTTATCGGCCTTGGCGAGGACCTGCAAAACCGGATCGCCCATTTCGTTCTCCAAAGAGAACAGGAAATGTTGGGTTAGGGATCGGGACTACTTATGTTGATTGCGATTGGAGCTGTCATCGTTATCGGGTCCGTAATCGGCGGGTTCCTCTGGGAAAAGGGGAACCTGTATTTGCTCTATCAACCGGCGGAGCTTCTCATCATTGGGGGGTCCGGGGTCGGGGCCTTCATTATCGGCTCCTCCACCGAGACGATCCGAAGCGTCGTCCATGGGCTGAAGTCCGTCATGGTTTCCAAACCCTATGTACGGAAGGATTATCTGGAGGCCTTGAAAGTCCTGAACGGGGTTTTCGCGAAAATCAGGAAAGACGGCCTCATTTCGCTGGAAAGCCATCTGAACGCCCCCAAGAAAAGCGATTTGTTCAAGAAGCATCCGGAATTTTTAAAGAACGAACATGCCCTGAACTTGTTGACCGACACCCTGCGGAGCATGACGACCATCAAATTGACCAGCCACCAGTTGGAGGCCTTGTTGGAGACCGAAATCGAAACCTATCACGAGGAACTCATGGTGTCGTCGAAGGGCGTGGCGAACATGGCCGACTCCTTTCCGGGCCTGGGGATCGTGGCCGCCGTCCTGGGCGTCGTGGTCACCATGACGAAGATCACCGAACCGGCCGAGGTGTTGGGCCACAGCATCGGCGCGGCCCTGGTCGGAACGTTCCTGGGGATTTTGCTGTGTTACGGGTTCATGGGCCCCATCGCCCGAAGACTGGAAGGCATCGCCGACCAGGAAAAAGAATATCTGGTCGTGTTGAAGACCGTGATCGTGTCGTTCGTCAGCGGTTTGCATCCCCAGATGTCCATCGAGTTCGGGCGGATGCTGATCCCCGACGCGGTGCGGCCGTCGTTTCACGAGGTGGAGGAAATCATCCGCCAGGCCAAGAAAGCCGAGGCCAAGCCCGCCGCTTGATTCCGGGCTGGCCGCCAACCCCGGAACCAGGGGCTGGCGAAACGGTCGCCGTCCGAAAAGGTTTCTTTGCTTACAGGTCTGGAACGCCGGTCCCGGAACGGCTACAATAGAGGTATGGAGGAGAGAGTCCGATGGCCCAACAAGTCCCGCCCAAGAAAAAAGAAGAAGCCGCCGCCCCGCAACCGGTCGTTTTCGTAAAACGCGTGAAAAAGGTCCACGGCGGCCATCATGGCGGCTCGTGGAAGGTGGCCTACGCCGATTTCGTCACGGCGATGATGGCCTTCTTCCTTCTGATGTGGCTGGTGTCCATGACCACCGAACAACAAAAACTGGGTCTGGGCGACTATTTCCAGAATTTCTCCCCCTTCCAGCACCAAGGGATTTCTCCCTACCAGGAGAGTTCCATGACCCCCACCGACGGGATGGCGTCCAAGGCGGACAAGGGGAAATCCAAGGACAAGGAAAACCTCGAGGTCCTGTTCCAGAAAATCAAGTCGGACGTCAGCGACAAGTTCAAGTCCGTGCAGGACCAGATACTCATGGATTTCGTTTCCGACGGGCTTCGAATTCAAATCATCGACACCGAGGGGAGTTCCATGTTCAACTCCGGAAGCCCGGACCTGAACACCTGGTCGAAGGAAGTCCTCCAGATGGTGTCGGAGAACGTCAAGCACCTGCCCAATAAAGTGGCCATCGAGGGCCATACCGATTCCGTCCCGTTCAAGGCCGGCGGCATGTCCAACTGGGAGCTCTCCACGGCGCGGGCGTCCATGGCGCGCAAGGAATTCGAGAGAAACGGGATAGAGCCCGAACGGTTCTCGAAGATCGTCGGATACGCGGACACCCAGCCTTTCGTCAAATACGACACGAAAGACTCGAAGAACCGGAGGATCAACATCATCCTCATGCGGGAGGACATCAATACCGTCGCCAGTCGCCAGGAAAAGTCGATCACCGAAACGCCTTTACCGCAATCGCAACCGCGACACTGACATACCCTCTTTCCCCCTATCTTTTCTCATTTGCCGCGCCGTCGCTTTTGACAACGAAAGACCCGGCAGGGGATTAACCTTCGCGCCAGTCGAGGCGGCCATGGTATCGCCGGACAATCCTCAATCCAGATGGGGCCAGATTGCCGTCCTCCGCGGATGGGCCCATGTCTATTACGCTTTTGACGTGGGGCTGGCGATCGATCTGGACGAGGCGGACCGGCGGGCCACCGCTCAAAAAGGGCGGACGCAGATCCAGTCCAGGAAGCGGGTCGCCAAATACTTCGAATTCGTGCCGGCGCCCGCGCGGGTGACGCGGACTTGCGCGGAGTTCGAGGCGGCCCCCGGTTTTAAAACGCTGAATACCGCGGAGGCCCTGTTGTTCGATTTCGGGGCCATATCCGTCCATTTCAAGATCCCGATCGAGGGGAACTTCCTGGACGCCATCCGCCTGAGCGCCGCGCTCTACGACCATCCCGGTTTGCGGGGCCATGCGCGAAATGCCGTCGAACAGCTTGTCCGGGAGATAGGACCCGCCGTCAGCAAGCCGCGGATCGCCGATCACGTGGAGGATTACAACATCTTTCAGATCGAGGAGTTCCTTCCCGAAATCCCCGTCTCCCGCCTGTTGAGCGAATATCCCGACGCCATATCGAGCCTGTTGCGGGCCGACACCCATCCGCTCTCGCAGGAAGAAGTCCAGGACGTCGTTTCCCACCGGATCTCCTACGGCCAAACCGACCTCACTTTGGTGGACTGGAATTGCGCCCTCATCTTCGACACCGAGGCGGACGACATCCGCGCCGTCCTCGAGTTCACCAACGTGGCGCTGTTGGAGTTTTCCTATCTGGACGGCCAGATGGACGCGGCGCTGGACGAGTTTTACGAATACTTCGCCAAGACCCGCGCGGCTTTGTCCCGGGCGCGGTTCCGGTCGTTCCGCCCGGAGCTTAAAAAGATCAGCCAGTTTCAGATCGACAGCGCCATTTTATTCGAGGGCGTGACCAACGCCCTGAAGCTTTTTGGGGACGTTTTCCTGGCGCGGCTCTACCGGCTGTCCGCCAAGCGGCTGGGGTTGGCCGACTGGGACGCGAGCATCAACCGCAAACTGCGGACGGTGGAAAGCATTTACGAAAAAATTTCCGATTTGGAGTCCACGCGGCGGATGGAGATCCTGGAATGGATCATCATCGCGCTGATCGCCGTGTCGATCGGCATATCGTTCATTCCGGGAACGATGCACTAGCGCTACTCCGTTAAGTGCAGGCGTAGCGCCGCAACACGGGCATTTTCCGGTGGCGGAGGGCGCCTCTCTGTTCGTCATTGCGAGGAGGCATCGCCGACGAAGCAATCCAGAATTCTGGATCGCCACGCCCAGCGTGCCGCTGGAACCAGTGGGCTTGACTCCGATGGCGAATTAGCGTCATCGAGGGCAATCCGGGTTTGGCCAGTCGCCCCCACGGCGAGTGGGCGGCTCGCGATGACGGGTTGTGCCGGGCCGCGGCGGGCCGGTTTCTTATCCGTCACTTAACGGAGTAGCGCTAGCAGGACGCTGAAAAAGTCCCTTTTGTGCCCAAAAATCGTCATGCCCGCGACAGCGGGCATCCAGAAAGCCCTTGAAAATACTGGATTCCCGTTTTCACGGGCATGACGGCAAAAGACTAAAAAATAGTTTTTCAGCAACCTGCTAGCGCCT
>JACRGP010000016.1 GCA_016217765.1 Nitrospinota bacterium
AGCGAGGAGGTGTAGGCCAGCTCCCAGGGGTAATAGGCGCAGTTGGTGAAGTTCCTGACCCCCAGCGACCAGCGGGACGGGACGTGGACCATGTGAAAACCGTTCCGGTCCACGCCGACGGAATTAGCGACGACGATTTTCATAACCGATTTCCGACCTCGCCTTCCCCCCTTTGGCAAAGGGGGGATGGGGGGATTTGAACTTCTCGTTCGCGACAAGTAGCGCGAATCCCCCCGGCCCCCTTTACAAGGGGGAGCAATTCCAGCCTTTTCGTCATGCAATATCCGGTCAATTCGCCTGGTTCTTGACGGCCGGCAGTCGGTCCAGCGCGGCGGTCTTCTCGCGAGCCTCGCTCTCCTGCCCGCCGGACATCTTGCGCAAGAGCCATTCGGCCAGCAGGCCCAGCGTGATGAGGGAGAACAAAACGGCGGTGGCGGCGTAATTGACCGCCACCCAGACCACGGACGTTTTCTCGAGGAAATATTTTTTTATGATCCCCGGCGGGGTCAGCGATACGAATTTCCCCTGCGGGTTGTAACCCCGGCGGACCGGGGCGTTGGAGGCCCACGTCAGCAAATCCACGTTCGAATAGCCGAGGCCGTGGTCGATATTATACACGGACACGGCCAGGTCGAATTTCCTCTGGCGCAGGTCGCGGATTTTCCCGAGGCCGAAATTGAACAGGCTCATCCGCCCGTTGCCGTTGACGCAGATCACGTCGTCCACGAGCGGGTCCTGCTTGAGCGCGTCCTGTACTTGCAGGGGCGCGATGACCGTGACTCTTGCCTGGGGAAATTCCTTTTTCAGGGCGGCGAGGGTCTGGTTCAGGATGCGCGTCGCCGACCGGATGACCAGAATGTTTCGAATGTCCAAGTTCTTTTCCCGCAGGCTCATTGTAAACGGCCCCTTCAGCGAAGATGCGACCTTCCCAGGTCTCCGGGGTTTTCCAGATCGAAGATTTTTCCCTCGATGTTCACCGCGATCAGTTTTTTAACGCCCAACCGTCTGCCGATGGCCTTGATCTCCGAATAGCCGTTCCCGGAAATGTTGTTGTACGGGATGACGCCCAGGGAGAAGCCGCGGCGTTGCAAATCCTCCGCGATTCCGCCGGGGAACGTTTTGTCGTTGAAGTGCGTGTCGCCGTAGGGGATGGCCTCGTTGACGCGCGGGTTTTGTTTCACCTCGCCCAGAGCGGACGTCTGCGTCAGGACAGAGATCCGGCTGTTGGGGAACGCGTGGCGGAGGGCGTCCGTCACATGGTTCATCTGCTTCATGCGCGTGCTCCTGAACAGCAGGATCTCGCGGGGTTGGGGTATGTTCAACGCGGAGAACGTGTCCTTGGCGGTGACGGAGTAGCGCCGGTTGAAGCCTTTTTCGTACGCTTTCTCGGCTTCCCGGAAGTTGGCCAGGACCCGTTCGGCGGGATAGCCGGGCAGGTCCACCACGCAACAATTGCCGCCGTCGAACCGTTTCCAGTCCATCTCCCGCAGGTAGCCGTTGGACTTGGCCCAGTTATAGTAGGGCGTGCCGGGTTGCGGGGTGCTGATGGAGAGTTGGAAGCGCCAGAGATAGCCGTTGTCGAGCAGGTCGTTGATCAGGGCGATGGTTTTTTTGTCGCAGTCGTCCGTCGAGCCCTGGCCGCCGAAGGTGAAGGTCCCGTAAAATTTCAATCCGATGCTCGACCCGTATTTCATCAATTGCGCGAGCCGGGGGACGTTGAACTTCCTGCCCAGGTCCATGCCTTGCGCGGCGTGTTCCCCGGCCGTCTCGATGCCCAGGCGGACCATGTAATATCCCGCGCTTTTCATCGCGTCCAGGACTTCCTCGTCCATGGGCCACTGGCCGCACATGACGTCGTATTTCAAGTCCGCCAGGCCGTTTTCGCGGATGGCCTTGGTCAGTTCGAGGATGTATTTCTTGCTCCCGTTGTGGACTTCCTCGTCGAAGAAAATCCCTTCCAACTGGGGATACCTTTGGCGCAGGTTCCGCAATTCCATGACCACGTTTTCGGGATTTCTCGGGCGCCAGTTGGGGCGCGAGTAGGAGATGTTTCCGCATACGCAGAACGTGCAGGAGAGGGGACACCCCCGCGAGGCATACGCTTGGATTTCCAGGTATTCGCTGGAGGGTTCTCCGGGCATCCCGTAGGCCAGCCGGGACACGTCGTCGTCCTCCGGCAGGGGGAGGTCGTTGACGTCCAGCGGCGGCCTGAGGTTGACGTTCGGGTACAGGCCGGCAATATCGCCCGGTTTTTTTCCCTGCAGGATGTCGCGGACCACCAGCTCATATTCGCGCAGGACGACATGGTCGGCGTATTCGCCCACTTCATCGGGGAAAGTCGTGGCATGGGGGCCGCAAAAGATCAGTTTCGTTCCGAACCGGCGCTTGATCTCCCTGGCGAACCGGCCGTCCGCCTCGATCGTGCGGGTGGCCGAGTCCATGACCAGGTAATCCGGGCCGAAATCCGAGACCTGCTCCACGTAGGCGTCGTGGTCCCATTTGCGCAGACAGCCGTCGAAGAACTTCACCTCATGGTCCGTGTCCCGCTTCAGGATGGACGACGCATACGCCAGTTCCCAGGGGTAGTAGGTGAAAATACTCAAGTCCTTGGTGCTGTTGGTCCATCGGCTGGGCGAGTGGATCATGGCGTAGCCTTCGGAGTCGATGCCGACGGAATTGCAAACGGCGACTTTCATAATATCAGGGCCTCGCGTCAGATGAATCCAAGTTGAAGGGGGTGTCTCTTAGGGCATTTCGACGGGGAGGGGGGTTGGAGAGAATGTTTCAAACAGTTCCACCCCGGCGCTGGCTTATGTTCGGCGCTAGCCCTGTGAAGGCGGACAACTCCCCTCCAGGATAAAAACAGCGCCAGGATTCGCTGGCGCGGGTTTTTTATTCTAGAATTCATAACGGCCTAAAGCAAATAAAACTTTAGCGTTTCGCCGCCGGAGGCAAGCCGATCTCGACGATCAGGGGCAGGTGGTCGGAGGCGATTTGGGTCAAAGCCGTCCGCGGGACCTCGATCCCATGGATGGAGATATTGGGGCTCACAAATACGTGGTCTATCCGGCCCATGGGGTAACGTCCGAAAAACGTGCGCTGGGGGCGGTGGTCGCGGAGGACGGTCTGAGCGTCGAGAAATCGCCCGCGGAACCGTTTGCAGACGGCGGACCGGGGGAGCGCGTTGAAATCGCCGCAGACGGCGATGGGTCCCCGGCATTCGGGACTGCCCGCCCATTGGGGGCCGAGCAAGGCGTCGACCTGGACGGACCGTTCGCTCCGCTTGAGCCCCAGGTGGGTGTTGAAAATCTGGATTTCCCGCCCATCCACCGTCACCGCGACCCAGAGCGCGCCGCGGGGCTCGCGTTTGGCCCCGGCCCTGCCGGGCAACCCGGGCAACCGTCCCGAATAGACGAGGCGCATGGGATAACGGCTGAGGATGGCGTCGCCGTAGGCCTCCTCCTCCACCTGGATGGCGGGGTGGAAATGGAACTCCATTTCCAGGTCCCTGGCGATGACATGCGCCTGATCGACCTCGCCGGTGCGGGGCCTTCCCTTGTCCAGTTCCTGCAAAGCCACGATGTCCGGGTCGTAATGCGCGATCACCTTGGCGATCCGCGCGGGCGACAGCTTGCCGTCCATCCCCCGGCACAGGTGGACGTTGTACGTCATGATCCGCAATGGGACGTTGTCTCTTCGCGGTTGGCGGAAGCGGGGTTTTTTGGGGGAAGGCCGCCTTCCCAGGGCGTATAGCGCGGTTTCCCGGAGGTCCAGCGGACGCAGGTAATCCCGGCCGTTCTGGAACAGGGGCGCGGCGGCGGGGAGCAGGGCGAACGCGCGCGTCTCCTCTCGGCCGGGACCCGAGTGGGAGCCGTGCTCGAGGGGGAAGCTCAGGGGCCGCTTGTCCGGCCGCCAGCCGGAAAGGATGAGGTCGCCGGAATCGGGATGATGGCACAACGCCACGAGGTCGCCGGCCATTTCTTCAAGAAAAGGATGGTCCGGGCCGAAAACCTTCCCGGCCTCCCCCGGCAAGCTGAAGGCGCCAGCGGCGGTCCATGCCGCGGCGGAATCCGGTTGCGCGGGCGCCAATACCATGGGGATGCCTCCCTCGGCGATCAATCGCCGCGCGATTCGATCGCGTTCTTCCGGACCAGGCGAGTCGCCGGTAGTATAAACATGGCCCAGGGAACCCATGGCCACGACGAGGGGGGAGCGGTCGCCGGTTTCCTTTTCCGGCTCCCCGAACAGCCAGTTCAAAAACGATCCCCCCAGCCAGCGGGAACGCTCGAACTGGGTCCCCCGTTTATCCATCGGGTTCAACTTGGGAGGAGGGCCAGGCCGGTCCAGGATGGCCGCGACGGTTTCGTGCACCGTCCTCCCGTTTTCCAGAGGGTAGGGGACGGTTTCCTCCTGTCCGTGATCGGAATAAATCCAGACGTCGTAATCCCTGAGCGGGGACCGGCGGGCGGCGTTGAATATCCGTTTGATGGCGTCGTCAATCCCCTTGAGGGACCAGTGGGCGAAATTAGAGGAAGGGCCCCGGCGGTGCGCCTGTTCGTCGTAGCCGATGAAATTGACGTGGACGACCGGCAGGCCCCGCGTCGCGTCGATCGCGGCCCCGATGGCGGCGAGGTCCCGGAGGAGCACGCTGATGGCGACCCGCAGGGGAACAAACTTGATTTCCCTCCAAAGATCGCGCCCGTCGATCAAGCCGCGGACGCAGTCCGCCACCGCAAGGACGATCTCCAGTAAAAGCAACGCCGCCGTACGGACCAGGCTGGCGCCGTGGAACAGGACCAGCAGGGCGAGGGCAAAGGGGTTGACGCCTTTCTTCAAATGGCTCCAGCCAAACGTGGCGGGGCAAAAATGCGACTCCTCCGCTCCCCCCGAATAGATATTGGCGTAAGAACTGCCGCCCCGCAAAAGGCCCTCTCCCTGTCTCTCCAGGCATTTCTGGATTTCCGCCGCGGGTTCCGGATCGAACATGCGCGTCACTTTTCCGGTCTTGCGGTCCATGAACCCGAAGGCCGGGACGATCCCCTTGACGCCGTAGAACAGTTCTCCCTGGATGGCGGGGGTGCTCGTGGGCAAGCCGGAATACAGGGTGTGCAAACCGTAACCCTCTTTCCGGACCAGCCGGTTCAGGAAAGGCATCCTTCCCTTCTTCATCGCCTTTTCCAACTGGTTTCTGGAGAGGCCGTCGATCTGGACGAGGACCAACCCGGGCTCCGTTCCGGTCCCCTTCGATTTCGAAAGGCCGAGGAGGAACGCTCCCCAGTCGCTACGGCTGAGCCAGCGCCGGACCCTCCTCAACATCAGCTCGAAGCGCTCGATCATTTTCAAGCGGAGCTACGGGATTGTTGATCTTGCAGGGCGGCGCCCGCGGCGTGCGCCCGGTTGACCCAGATGTCCCATTCCTTCTCGAACATGCGCATGGCCGAAAGCCACGGGCCGCTTTCGGCGTTGCGGTCGCGGCGTTTCCGCGTCAACAGGGATTCGTAATGGGACAAGGCGAGCGCGGCGGTCCGGCCTATGGAAAAAGTCCCGGCCGTCTCCCTGGCCGTCCGTTTCATGGCGTTCAGCTTGTCCGGAGGGAGAGAGGCGACCCAGGAGAGCGCCGCGGCAAAATCGGCGGCGTTTTCGCGCGCGAGGAGGCGTCCGTTGCGTTCGTTCACGACCACCTCCCGGACCCCCGGAGCGTCGATGGCGACCACGGGAACCCCTTGGGCCATGGCTTCCGTCAAAACCATGCCCTGCGTTTCGCTTTTGGACGCGAAAGCGAAGACGTCCATGGCCCGGTAGGCGTCGGCCAATTCCCGCTCTTTTAAAATGCCGGCGACATGCAACCGCCGGGAAAGCCGGTTTTTTTCGAAATGATCTTTTACGATCTCCAGGGAGGGGCCGACGCCGATGAGGAGAAAGCGGACGTTCGAGTTTGACTTGAGGAATTCGACGACGCCGCGGGACAGGAAGTCCATGTTTTTCTCCGGCGCCAGCCGTCCCAGGTGGCCGACCAAGAAGGCGTCCCGGGGGATGTTCAGGGCGGCGCGGAATCCGTCGCCGTCGCCTTCCGCCAGCGCCTCCCGGCGGACGCCCGTGGGAACGATCTCGATCGGGGACTGTACGCCGCGTTTCCTCAGGACCTCCGCGATGCTTTCGCTGGGGGCGAAAACCATGTCGCATAGATTGGCGTAGCCCGTGGAAAGCTCGACGACGAAACGTTGCAACGCCGGCGAGTCGCCCGGGACGTAATGGGTGTATTGCTCGTACATGGTGTGGTGGGTGAACGTCAGCGGCGCGTTTTGCGACGCCGATAAAAGCAGGGCCGTGTCGCCGAGCAGAAACGGGTGGTGGGAGTGGACGATATCGGGCCGGAAATCCTCCAGCGCGGACGAGATCAAACCTGGGATCGGCAGGCGGACCGAGAAATCGCTCCCGTTGAAGTTCTGGATCGCGGGTACGCGGATCGTGTCCTCCTCGTCATCGGGCATCCCGTCGAATTCGGGGGCCACCACGACCACGCGGTTCCCCGTCCTGCGGTATTCGGAGGCAAACGCTTCCACGGACCTGGCGACTCCCCCGACATGCGGGGAGTAGGTGTTGGATATCATCAGGATGTTCATGGCCGCCGGTTACGGGTTTCGCCTTGACATTGGAAAGTCGGCTTGCAAAGATATCTGACAAAATTTATATCACAGTTTTGGGGAAAATTTTCACGGGGATGGTTTTACCTGAAGGTTCGCCAAAACAAGAAAAACACGGGAGATCGATTTAAATGACCGATTTGGCGGACGAGACGAAGACCTCCGCGGAGAAAAAAACCGGATTTTTTTCCCGGCTCAAAATGAGTTTGGCGAAAACCCGCGACACCCTGGCGGGCGGGATCGACAACATCCTGCGGGGAAAGGCGAAAGTCGGGCCGGAATTGCTGGACGAGTTGGAGGAGGCCATGCTCACCGCCGACGTGGGCGCCTCCACGACCGGCGGTATTTTGGACGAACTGAAAAAGGGCGTGAGCCAGAACCGTATCCGCACCCGGGAAGAGGTGATCGAACATTTAAAGGAGTCGCTGGTCCGTATCCTCGACGAGCCCAGGAAGGAACTGAAGACGCCGGCCCAACCGCCGCTCGTGCTCCTGGTGATCGGCGTGAACGGGTCGGGGAAGACCACGACCATAGGCAAGCTGGCGCAGAAATGGAAAGCGCAGGGGAAACGGGTGATGCTGGGCGCGGGCGACACCTTCCGCGCCGCCGCCATCGAACAGTTGCGGACGTGGGCCGACCGGATCGGCATCCCGTGCATTCAACAAAAGAGCGGGGCCGACCCCTCCGCCGTGGCGTACGACGCCGTGCAGGCAGGCAGGGCGCGCAACATGGACATCGTGATCATCGACACCGCCGGAAGGCTCCAGACCAATTCGAACCTGATGGAGGAGTTGAAAAAGGTCAAGCGCGTGATCGGCAAGGCCCTCCCCGGCGCGCCCCACGAAACCCTTCTGGTCCTCGACGCCAGTATCGGGCAGAACAGCGTTTCCCAGGCGAGATTGTTCCACGAAGCCCTGGCCATCGACGGGTTGGTCATGACCAAGCTGGACGGCACGAGCAAGGGGGGGATACTCTTCCACATCACCCGGGAGTTGAAATTGCCCGTCCTGTTCATCGGGATCGGGGAAAAAGTCGAGGACCTGCGGGAGTTCGACTCGCGCGAATTCGTGCGCGCCCTGTTCGAGAGGTGAATTTCCCGATCGATCCCCTCGCCCTCACCGCGGCTGGGACTTGTTCTCCCTGATCGACTCCAGTTGCTTGCGGATGATGAACTGATGGATCAGGTCGCGGGTTGCCTCGTCCAGGTTCTCGGAGAAATCGAACGCCTCGACCGGGGAACGCCCGTCCACCGCGTCTTTTCTGTTTATATAGACGGCCTCCGTTTTGATCAACCGGGATTCATCGAGAGGCAGGCGGAAGGACACTTTTACCGTGTACCCTTTCGGGATATTGGCGGATTTCGGGAGTTCGCACGAAAAACCCCGCGCGCTCAAATCGCGCAGGACTCCGCCGACCACGGTCCCGTTCTCGATGACCGCATGGATTTTGTGTGGAACCGTTTTCGCCAGATCGAGCCGGTAGGCGTCCCTTCTCTCTTCCCTGCTTGCCGGAGGGAGGGATAAGCTGTTTTTCACGAAAAACTTTTTCAGCCAGCCTTGCCCTTCGTCTTTGTTTGCCTTTTTTATCTCTTTTTGTCCTCTCATAGCCATCCTTTGCCGCGATAGAGTTAAGCCATTGCCATCCTATTGTTGAATGAGCAAATTCCATGCCGGAGAGTGTCCCGCCTTTTTTGCCGGGGGATCGCTTGATTTCAAGGGCCGTGCCCGCAACCCGGGGTTGCGGTTCCGGGAAAAAAATTCTGAGTCGGGAAATTTCTTCCTCCGCCCGCGGAGAGAGAAACTCTTTCAGTCGGAGGCGCGGAAGACGACTTTGTGTTCGGAGAAGGCGGATTCCAGCGCGTCCTGGGCTTTTTCCAGCGGGCGCATGGAGGAGACGAGGTATTTCAGGCGGTCTTGGTGCGCGGCGAGGATTTCCAAGGCTTGCGGGAAAGGGCCGCACCGCGACCCTTGCAGGCGTATTTCGTCGATCGCCAGTTGGGTCGTGTCCAATTCCTTCAGGGGCAGGCCGCAAGTGGTCTTCATGGCGACGACGCCCTGGGGGCTGACCAGGGAGATGGCCTCCGTGATGCCCTCGGGACGGCCCGTGGAGTCGACCACGATATCGGCGCCCCAGCCGCGCGTCAATTCGAGGATTTTCTCCCTGGCCTCCTCGGGGGCGAACGCTTCTTGCGCGCCGTATTTGAGGGCGCGATGGCGTTTGTCCTCGCTACGGGAAACGGCGACGACGCGGAGCCCTTTCAACGCCGCCACGAAAACGACGAGGATACCCAGGCGCCCCGGTCCCAGGACCGCGACGGTTTCTTTCCCGGTTACGGGGGTCATGACGAAGGTCTGGAGCGCGGCGGCCAGCGGCTCGATGAGCGTCGCGGCGAAGGGGTCGAGGTTGTCGGGGATCTCGTGGAGCGTTCCCTCGGCGACGGCCACTTCCTCGGCGAAGGCCCCGTCGCGGTCGACGATCCCGGTGACCGTGCGCGTCTGGCAATGGTTGGGCGTGCCCCGCGTACAGGCGTGGCAGAGGATGTGGCGTTTGTGGGCGACGCAGGTGTTGTTGATCTCGGCGGCGACGCGCCGCCCGACCCAGCTTTCGTCCGCCCCTTCCCCGACCGACGTCACCCGGCCGATGAACTCGTGGCCGAGGACCATGGGGAGGGGCCTGGGATAGTCGCCGGAAAAGATCGCCAGGTCCGTCCCGCATATCCCGGCGGTTTCGACCGCGACGATCGCCTCGCGCGGTTCGGGAATCAACGGTTTCCGCTCGACCACTTTGACCGTCCGCGGCGCGGTCAGGATGACGCATTTGGGCATGATGTCCTCCGAATCCTCCCGTCAATTCCCCGGGCGGGCACAGCCGGGGTCATCGCTTCCCCCGGTTTTTGTCCTCCCACGCAACGAGCCAGCGGTGGAGCAAATGGACCTTTTGGGAGCCGTCGAACTTCCGGCGCTTCATTTTCGGCGTCGCCTCGTACTGCAGGCGCGCGACGACGGTCGAGGCGACGGCTTCCTCCGGGACGACGCCTCTTTGGGCGTGTTCCAGGTTTTTGGAGGAACACTTGCCCCGGTACGCCACGACCAGCCTGCAGTCCAGGGGGCGGTCTTCGTAAACGGCGCAGGACTGGTCCTCTTGCAGGAAGGGGCAGGGCTGGTTGACGACCAGCCGGTGCCAGGCCGCCGCGTCGAGGTCCTTGCCGGATTTCACGGCGTCGCGGACCCGGTCGATGGTCCTGCGGGAGCGTTCCAGGATTCCGTGGAGGTCGAGGCCTTTCTCGCGCGCGTTGTTCAGGATGCCGTCCCATTCCAGTTGCGTCGCGGCGACCCCCGTGTAACGGCAATGCGCGCACCCTCTGCCGCACTGGAGAGCCTGGGATTTCCCGCCAAAGGCGCGGTCCAGCAATTTCCAGAACGCCCTCAGGGGCGCGATTTTTTCCGCGCGGGCCAGGGACTTGGCCTCTTCAAGCCTTGCGGCGTAGAGGGATTGGATCTCGGCCTGCGAGAACCGCGACTCCAGGAACCCGCGCAACTCGCCGGGGTCCGTCATCCCCTGGATGAACAGCCCGTTATGATCGGACGTTAATGCCATGTCGGTCTCTTGTGGAAGGG
>JACRGP010000043.1 GCA_016217765.1 Nitrospinota bacterium
CCGCGCCGGGCAAACGCCCGGAGGTAACAGGCCATGCCCAAACCGCCCTCAATGACGCTTGTTCGCCATCCGGGTCAAGCCCGTTGGATCCAACGGTCGCGTTGGCTGGAGGCGGCATTGGCTCCAGGCCCAGCCTGGCCCTACGGCGAGTAGCCAGCGTGACGCTGGACCCAACATGCAAAACCCCGACAGCGTTCGACGATCCCTGATCGCAATCAACGGTTTGGCATGTCGCCCCTACGGCGAGTAGCATGAATCCCCCCGGCCCCCTTTACAAGGGGGAGCGTTTTCCATTCTTTTGCTCATACGATATCCGGGCCATTGCAATAAAAGAAGCGCTGGACCGGGTACGCAACAACCGGGCCCGTTACCAGATCGTTAAAAAAAATTGAGGGAAAGAGGACAGCGCTTTGGCGGGACCGCCCGAAGGATCGAGCGGCTAATTTTCCGGATACAAAAACATGGCGTCGTTTTCCCCGCCGCCGATGGGTTTGCCTTTTTTGGACAGAATATTGTTGATCCTCCGCTCAAAGTCCTCGCGGATGGGCTTGACGATGAAATCGGCCCCGCCCTCGTCGATGAACTGTTTGACCAAACCGGCGTGCGCGTAGGCCGTGACCATGATGCAGGGGACGTCCGGTTTGAGGTCTTTCATTTTCTCGTAGGTCTGCATGCCGTTCATGGTTTTCATCATGAAATCCATGATGATCAGGTCCACCTCGTTGGACTCCAACAGTTGAATCCCGGCTATGCCGCTGGACGCCTCGAGGACCCGGTGCCCTTCCTTGGCCAGCCTGCGGTTGATGACCGTTCGGGTCATTTGATGATCTTCAACGACAAGAATGGTAGCCATCGCAATCCCTTTCTCAAGGTCACGGACTCAACTGCAAACCCAATCCTACCCGCTAGTGTACCTATTTACGGCAACATTTTTCAATAATAAATAGCCGTTTACAAATCAACTGGTTGCAAAAGCGCAGGCATTCTAGCAAAAATATTCGGAAGTGGCGAATATTTTTTCATCCCCTGGCCCGCAGGTAATCCGCAAGCGCTTCTTTCCATGGGCGGAGGGTCTTGCCGGTCAGGCTCCGGTAGCGGTCGCCGGAAAGTATCGAGTTGGCCGGCCGCCGGGCGGGCGCCTTGAACTCCTCGCTGGTCACGGGGCGGACGTCCACTCCCGTAATCCCCTGGAGTTGAAGAATAGTCCGGGCGAACTCAAACCACGTGCAGGTTTGGGAATTGGCGACGTTCACGATTCCTCCTGCCCCCCTGGCGACCAAGATTGCGATGGCCTCGGCCAGGTCCTTGGTGTATGTCGGCGCCCCTTTCTGGTCGTCCACCACCCGCAACTCCGTTACCGTCCGCGCCTTGTTCAAAATCGTCTCGACGAAATTCCTGCCGTTCAATCCATAAAGCCAGGACGTCCGCGCGATCAAATAGTCCCGCGACAGTTCCCGGATGTAATTCTCCCCGGCGAGTTTGGATTGGCCGTAGACGTTGATCGGGCCCGCGGGGTCGTCCTCGGTATAAGGCTCTGTCTTTTGCCCGTTGAAAACGTAATCCGTGGAAACGTAAACGAGCTTCGCCCCGCTTTCCCGGCAGGCTTGCGCGACATGGCGGGGCCCCTCGGCGTTGGCGGCAAAAGCGACTTCGCGTTGCGACTCGCAATCGTCCACGCGGGTAAACGCCGCCGAGAGGACGACGCACTGGGGTTTTTCGCGGGAAATATATTCGCGGACGGAGTCCGAAAGGGTTATGTCCAGTTCCTTATGCGGAGGGGCGAGGGTATCATGGCGGAGTTCTTGAAAGGCGCGGACCAGATCGTGTCCCAGCATGCCGCTGGCGCCAATGATGAGGGTTTTCATATGCTTGGAGATTGCTGAAAAGCCCCTTTTTGTACAAAAAATGTCATGCCCGCAAAAGCGGGCATCCAGAAAATCCCTGAAAATACTGGATTCCTTGAATTCACGGGAATGACGGCAAAAGACGATAAAATAGTTTCAGCGTCTGCTAGCAGGTCTTCAATACCCGTTCCTTGAGCGGGCGCCACCAATGCTCGTTGTCTTTGTACCAGGCAATGGTTTCCTGGATGCCCTGCTCGAAGGCGAACCGGGGACGCCATCCCAACTCCCGCTCGATTTTGGCGGGATCGATGGCGTAGCGCCGATCGTGTCCCAGGCGGTCCTTGACGAATTTCTTCAAGGATTCGGGCTTGCCCAGTTCCTTGAAAAGGGTTTCCGCGATCTGGAGGTTGTTTTTTTCCGCCCTGCCGCCGATGTTGTAGACTTCCCCCGGACGGCCCTTGCGCAGAACGGCGTCGATCGCCCGGCAATGGTCCTCCACGTGGATCCAATCGCGGACGTTGAGCCCGTCTCCGTAGATGGGGACGGGGATGTCGTCCAGCAGGTTGGTCACGAACAAGGGGATGAGCTTTTCCGGGAACTGGTAAGGGCCGTAGTTGTTGCCGCACCGGGTGACGACGACGGGGAAGGAGAATGTTTCGAAAAACGACCGGCAAATAAGATCGGCCCCGGCCTTGCTGGCGGCATAGGGGCTGTTAGGCTGGAGGGGGCTTTCCTCGACGAATACCCCGGCCGGACCGAGGCTTCCGTACACTTCGTCGGTGGACACTTGCACGAACAGGGAAACCGAGGCCTCGCGCGCGCATTTCAGAAGGTTGTGCGTGCCCAGGATGTTGGTGTCCAGAAACACCGCCGGGTCGTGGATACTGCGGTCCACGTGGGACTCGGCGGCGAAATGCACAACGGCGTCGACCCCGTCCCGCATCAACTCCAGCGCCAGATCGGGGTCGCATACATCCCCTTGGACGAACCGGTACCGGGAATCTTTTTCAACGTCCTTGAGGTTTTCGGGATTTCCGGCGTAGGTCAACTTGTCCAGGTTGACGACAACGCGGTCGGCATATTCCTTGAGACAGAGCCGGACGAAATTGCTTCCGATAAACCCCGCCCCGCCAGTAACGAGAAGTTTCACGATGACAATCCTTGGATTCGCAGGTTGGACGATCCATTCCGGAATTTGTATCCCGAAAGCGGGACGGCAAACCGGGCGCCGTTAATGGATCTTGAAGCTACTGTTGTCTCCCACCATGAATTGATAGGATTCCGGCCTGCCGTTGGAAGGTTCGATGACGACATTTTTCCCGATCAAACTATCGCTGATCCGCTTGCGGATATTTTTGATTTTGCTGTGCTGAAGGACGATGCTGTGCTCGAGCTCCACGTTTTCGAGATACACATCGCGGTCGATGGAGGTGAACGGACCTATATAGGAATTGACGATCCGGACGTTCTCGCCGATGACCGCAGGCCCCCGGATGGAACTGTTCACGATCGAGGCCCCCTTGCTGACGACCACTTTGAACTCGACCCGGGAGTTTTTGTCCACCGAGCCTTCGATGCAAAGCTGTTTGGAATCGAGGACCAGGCGGTTGGCTTCGAGGATGTCCTCCAGCTTGCCCGTGTCCTTCCACCAACCGTCGATGATGTGCGATTGCACGTTGAACTTTTTCCGGATCAGATATTGTATGGCGTCGGTGATCTCCAACTCGTTTCTTTTGGAGGGTTTTATGGCGTTCACCGCCTCGAAAATCGTCGAATCGAAAAGATAAACTCCAACAAGCGCCAAGTCGGACTTCGGCTTTTTCGGCTTCTCCTCCAGGCGGACGACCCGACCCTTGGACAACTCGGCCACGCCAAATTCGCTGGGGTTGGGCACGTGGGCCAGCAAGATCTGCGAATTGGGGCGTTCCTTGACAAACCGTTCGACGAACGGCAAGACCCCGCCGGTGATGATATTGTCCCCCAGGTACATGACAAAGGGATCTTTTTTCAAATACCCCTCGGAAATCTTTACCGCGTGCGCCAAGCCCAAAGGGGCGGATTGTTCGATATAGGCGATCCGCGCCCCCCAGCGGGAGCCATTGCCCACGGCTTCCTTGATCTCCGCTTTTGTCTCGCCGACAACGATGCCGATGTCCTTGATCCCCGACTCGACCAGAGCCTCGATACCGTAAAACAAAATCGGCTTATTGGCCACCGGCACCAGTTGCTTTGCCTGAGTGTGCGTCAGAGGCCGCAACCGCGTCCCCTTTCCCCCGCTTAATATAAGCCCTTTCATACGCCCCTTGCCTGATCAGGTTTTAATAAAAACGCTTGGTTATATCACCTTTTTTGCATTAAAACAATCAAGAACCATGGCGTTTCCTGGCGGGATTTGAATTATAATAAACACGGAGGGGCAATAGTCGGCAAAGGGGTGGATTGAAGCAAAAAACCATTGATTCAACGCGTTAAAATCAGTATCGTAAACTAGGTATTATGAAAATGATGAATTTCCCCGCAATCCAGGGGAAATGCCGAGGTTTGTAACAACCTTAAGGGTAAATTAGTAGAGCAATGCTTTCCCTGCAAAACGCACTAGCCAACGTCAAGACACTGGCGGCCAAAATCCAGAATTCCACTAATGGAAAAGGGTTGATTCCATCTTTGACCCAGGACCTCAAGGAACTGCTCGGTTGCGAGGCCATCGCCCTTTTTGCCCTCGACAAACCGAAACGGCAACTGGTTTCCGTGAACCTCATCGCTCCCGAGGTCCCCGAACTCCGCGTCGATATATCCCATAAAACCCTTGTCGGATACGTCGCCGCGAACGGCAAGTCGATCAATGTCGCCAACGCCTATTCCCGTCAGGAGCTTTCCGCCTACCACCCCGATTTGACCGGCGGCTCCACCCGCGACGCCGTCATGAGTTTCAAGACCAAATCGGCGATGGTCATCCCCCTGCCCCACAACAAGAAGCTTTTGGGCGTGCTGGAAGTCGTAAACAAGCTGGAGGGAGAACAATTCACTCAGGAAGATCTGAAACTGGCGCGGGAAATCGCCCCCTCCCTGGGGCTCTTGATGAGCAAGCTGGAGGAGGAAAACCAGGCCGGTAAACAGATCATCATAGTAGGGACCCCCGAACAGGAGGAAAAACTCCACTCCATTTCTCATTCCATCCATGCCGCGAAAAACGTGGATGAAATCCTCCTGGAACTCAAGGATTCGATCCTGGAGCTTTTCGACGCCACCCTCATCACGATTTACGCCGTCGATGTGGTGAAAAACGAGATCTATTCCAAGGTAAAATCGGGCGACTCGATCAGCGAAATCCGCGTGCCCATTTCCCCGAAAAGCATCGCCGGATGCGTCGCCATGGAGCAACGCCTGTTGAATATCGCCAATGCCTACGACACGAATGAATTGAAACAATACCACCCGGACCTGGTCTTCGACAGCTCCTGGGATAAAAAGTCGGGATTCAAAACCAAATCCGTGCTGGCTTCGCCGTTGGTCCATCAAAACAAACTGATGGGCGTCATACAGTTGATCAACAAAAAGAGCGCCGGCAAGTTCAGTACAGTGGATGAAAAATTCGCCACACTCATAAGCGACACCGTGGCCCTGGCGTTCCACAACCACGCCAAATTCGTCCAGCCCAAACCCACCAAGTTCAGCTACCTTGTCAATAACGGATTGATCGCCGAGGAGGAACTGACGGCCGTCATCGCGCGGGCCAGGAAGAGCCAGATCGACATCGAGACCCTGCTCCTGAAAGACGTGGGCATCAAGCGCAAGGAGTTGGGGAAATCCCTGGAGTCCTTCTACAATATTCCCTACGAGGGGTATAACAGCTCGACGGTATTGCCCCAGCAAATTCTGACGGGGCTAAACAAAACATTCCTCCTCAAAAATTTCTGGATCCCCTTGCAAAGCGACGAGTCCAAGGTGATCATCCTGATCAACGACCCCGCCAACATCGACAAGATCCAGAACATCAAACTGATTTTCCCGAAAAAACAACTCGAGTTCAAAATCGGCCTGAAAATCGATATCGTCGAGTTTCTCAACTCGGTCATGGGTAGCGCGGCCATCGAGGAGGAAGCGGCGGGAGAAACGAAAACCGAGGAGTTGTCGGCGTTGTTGAGCGCCTTGAAAAGCGAAAAAGAGGACGTCGCGGGAGCCGAAGCGGCCGCGGAAGAAGACGAGATCAACGCCATCAGCGAAACCGACAGCACCATCGTGCGCCTGGTCAACAAGGTCCTGATCGACGCTTACGAACAGGGCGTGTCCGACATTCATATCGAACCGGGGATCGGCAAGGAAAGCATGCTCGTCCGGTACCGGAAAGACGGCGAATGCCGGATTTACGAGGAAATCCCCTTCTTATACAAGCAGGCGATCATTTCCCGCATCAAGATCATGTCCCGGCTGGACATCGCCGAGAAGCGCCTGCCGCAGGACGGAAAAATCAAAATGAAATACGGGAAAAAGGAAATCGAATACCGCGTCGCCACCTGCCCCACCGTCGGCGGCAACGAGGACGCGGTCCTCCGCATCCTGGCGGCCAGCAAGCCCATCCCGCTCGACAACATGAACTTCTCGCCGCGCAACCTGAAATTGATCAAGGCCATGATCGACAAACCTTACGGGCTTGTCCTGGTGGTGGGGCCGACCGGGTCGGGGAAAACCACGACGTTGCATTCGTGCCTCGGTTTCATAAACACCCCGGACATCAAGATCTGGACGGCCGAGGACCCCGTGGAAATCACCCAGAAAGGCTTGCGCCAGGTCCAGATGCAGAGCAAAATCGGGCTGGACTTCGCCCGCGCCATGCGCTCCTTCCTGCGCGGCGACCCGGACGTGATCATGGTCGGCGAAATGCGCGACGCGGAAACCTGCGCCATCGGTCTCGAGGCGTCCTTGACCGGCCACCTGGTGTTCAGCACCCTGCACACCAACTCCGCCCCGGAAACCATCACCCGCCTGCTCGACATGGGCATGAACCCGCTGAACTTCGCCGACGCCCTCCTGCTGATCCTCGCGCAAAGGTTGGTGCGCACCTTGTGTAAACACTGCAAGACCGACTACCATCCGTCCCGCGAGGAGTTCGACATCCTTGTCCACGAATACGGCGAGGAACATTTCCCCTCGTTGGGGATCCAGTATACCGACGACCTGATGTTGAAAAAACCCGCGGGGTGCGAAAAATGCAACAACACCGGCTACGCCGGACGGACCGGCATCCACGAATGCCTTGAAGGCACCGCGACGATCAAGCGGATGATCATGCAAAAGTCCCTGGTGGAACAACTCCGCGAGCAGGCCATCAAGGAAGGCATGACCACCCTGAAACAAGACGGGATCTGGAAAATCTTCAAGGGGGATAGCGACCTCAAGCAGGTCTTGGCCGTCTGTATCGTCTGACGGCGATCAAAGGTTTCGTTCCCGCCAGGCGGAGAGGGTTGCCAAGGCCCGGCGGAAGAGGGTTTCGTTGCGCAGTTTTTTATTCCTGATCCTGGCGTCGATCGCCGGGAAAAGGCCGAAGTTGATATTCATGGGCTGATACTCGGTCTTCCTCTTCTGGGTGGCGTAGTTCAACAAGGCCCCCAACGCGGTTTCGGGGGGCGGCGGGACGAATATCTCCCCTTTCAACCGGTTGACGACGCTCAAACCCGCCAGCAAACCCATGGCGCACGACTCGACATACCCCTCCACGCCAATGATCTGACCGGCAAAATACACGTCGGGCCGGGTCTTCAAGTTCAACTCCGGGGTCAACAGGCCGGGGGCGTTGATATAGGTGTTCCTGTGGATGGCGCCGTAGCGGAAAAACTCCGCGTTTTCCAGTCCAGGGATCGTCCTTAGCACCCTCTTCTGCTCTGGATAAGTGAGCTTGGTCTGGAACCCCACCAGGTTGTAAGCGGTCCCCTCCCGGTTCTCCCGCCGCAGTTGCGCCACCGCGAAAAACTTTTTCCCCGTCTCGGGATGCTCGAGGCCGACCGGCTTGAGAGGGCCGAACGCGAGGGTCATTTCCCCGCGCATCGCCAACTCCTCGATGGGCATGCACCCTTCGAAGTAAACGGGTTTTTCGAACGGTTTGAGGGGAACTTTTTCCGCTTCCCGCAACTCCCGCACGAATTCCCGGTACTGCTTTTCGTTCAAATGGCAGTTCAGGTAGTCGTCGTCGCCCTTGTCGTACCGGGAGGCAAAAAACGTCTTCTCGAAATCGATCGTTCCAGCGTCGATAATGGGGGACAGGGCATCGTAGAAATAAAGGTAATTCTGTCCGATCAGGGTCGAAATGCCGTCGGTCAGGGCGGGCGAGGTCAGAGGGCCAGTGGCGACGATGACCGGCCCCTCCGCGGGGATCTCCCGGACTTCCTCGCGGACGAGGGCGATGTTCGGATGGTCGAGCAAGGCCCGGGTGATTTCCCCCGCGAACCGATTGCGGTCCACCGCAAGGGCCGCCCCGGCGGGGACGGAATGCTTGTCGGCCGCGCGGATGACAAGGGAGCCGAGTTTTCTCAGTTCCTCTTTCAAGAGGAACGGCGCGCCGAGTTCCCGGTTGTTGCCCAGCGAGTTACTGCAAACCAGCTCGGCGCACAGGTCCGTTTTATGGACGGGGGTCGGGTTGCGCGGACGCATTTCATAAAGGACCACGCTCGCGCCGCGCTCGGCCGCCTGCCATGCGGCTTCCGACCCGGCGAGCCCGCCGCCGATCACGGTCAGACGTTTTTTCATCGAATCCCCATCACGCGGCGGAGGCGCTCTTGTAACCGCATCCCTCTTTCACGCACATCAAAAACTTTCCCTCGTCCTTCTTCCATTTCTCCACGAGGTAAGGGGCCTTGCACTGCGGGCACTCCTCCGCGACCGGCTTGTCCCAGGAAGTGAAATCGCACTTCGGGTACTCGCTACAACCGTAAAAAGTCCTGCCCTTCTTCGTGCGCCGGGCGGAAATGTACCCCTTGCATCCCTCACGCGGGCAGGACACGCCCAGACTCACGGGTTTGGTGAATTTGCACTTGGGATATTCCGAGCAGGCGATGAATTTCCCGAAGCGGCCTATCTTCATGACGAGGGCCGCCCCGCATTTTTCGCAACTTCCCTCCGCGGGCTCGTTCGCGCCGTTTTTCTGGGAGGCATTCCCCTCGCCAATCTCCTTGGTGGTCTTGCATTCGGGATAACCGGAACAAGCCATGAACTTCCCGAAACGGCCCCATTTGATCACCATGGGTTTGCCGCATTTCTCGCAGACCTCGTCGGTTTGCTCCATTTTGCCTTTCACGTCGCGCATGCTCTTTTCCGCTTTTTCCAGGTCTTTCCGGAAGGGATCGTAAAACGACCTCAGCGTCTTCACCCACTCCGTTTTCCCCTCCTCGATCTGGTCCAACTGGTCTTCCATGTTCGCGGTGAACTCCTCGGTCATGATATCGGGGAAATTCTCCACCAGAAGGTCGGAGACCAGGATTCCCAATTCGTTCGGGTAGATTTTCCTCTCCTCCGTTTTAATGTAGTCCCGTTCCTTGATCACGGTGATGATGGAAGCGTAGGTGCTGGGTCTTCCCACCCCTTTCTCCTCCAGGGCCTTGACCAGGGAGGCCTCGGTATAACGGGGCGGCGGCTGGGTGAAATGCTGTTCCGGCGCGATCCTCGACAATTTGAGGGTCTCCCCCTTTTCGAGCAGGGGCAGGAGACGGTCGTTCGCCTTGCCCGAGGCATCCAGGACCTCGTCCATGCTTTCCTCGTAAACCTGGAGGAATCCGGAAAACTTGACGACCGAACCGTTGGCCCGGAAAAGATAGTTCCCCGCGCGGATGTCGAACTGCGTGGTGTCCAGGACCGCGGGGCACATCTGGCACGACACGAACCGCGACCAGATCAACTCGTACAGATTGAAAAGGTCCTTCTCCATGTATTCTTTTACCGAGGCGGGGTCCAGGTTGACGTCGGTGGGACGGATGGCCTCGTGCGCCTCCTGCGCGGTCTTTTTGCTTTTGTAAACGTTCGGGGCGTCCGGGAGGAATTCCTTCCCAAACCGCCCGGCGATGAACCCCCGGACCGCCTCGATCGCCTCGTCGGCGACGCGCGTCGAGTCCGTACGCATATAGGTGATCAAGCCCACCGTCCCTTTCGGGCCGAGGTCCAACCCCTCGTATAACCTCTGGGCCAGCATCATCGTCTTCTTCGGCGAGAAATTCAGTTTCCGCGAAGCCTCCTGCTGAAGCGTGCTGGTGATGAACGGGGCGGAAGGGTTGCGTTTTCTTTCCTTCCTTACGATGTCCTCCAAGACGAAAGGCCCCGCGCCTATCGTCTTCAAAATCAGGTCGGCCTCTGCCTGGTTGGGGATCTCGGCCTTGTCCGCGCCGATCTTGAACAGCTTCGCCTGGAACGGCGGCGGGCGGCTCCCCTCCAGGTCGGCCTCGATGGTCCAGTATTCCTGCGGCTTGAACTCGCGGATTTCCTTCTCCCGGTCGCACACCATGCGCAGAGCGACCGACTGCACCCGTCCGGCGCTCAACCCCCTCTGCACTTTTTTCCACAACAACGGGCTGATCTTGTAGCCCACCAGCCGGTCCAGGATCCGCCGCGCCTGTTGCGCGTTTACCTTGTTGACGTTGAGCTCGGTGGGATGCTTGATGGCTTCGGTGACGGCGCGCTGGGTGATCTCGTTGAACATGACGCGGTAGATTTTCCCCTTGTTCAACTTGGCGACCTCGTTCTGTATATGAAAGGCGATCGCTTCCCCTTCGCGGTCGGGGTCCGGGGCCAGGTAAATGTTCTCCACCTTCTTCGCCGCCGCCTTCAATTCGTCCAGGATCTTGCCTTTGCCCCGGATGGTGATGTAGTCGGGTTTGAAGTCGTTATCGACATCAACGCCCAATTTTTTTTTCGGCAAATCCTTGATGTGACCCACCGAGGCCTTGACGATGAAGTCCTTGCCTATGAATTTCTTGAGGGTGTTAACTTTCGTGGGGGATTCGACTATCAACAACGATTTGCTCATAAAACCTCGTCCGCGTCAAACATGGTTTGCGATAAACATCTTGCCGTCCCGTTGCCGGACCAACCCTTTCAACTCCAATTGGACTAGTGTAGCGGAAACCTCCGCGGGTGACAATTGACTGTTTTCGATCAGGGAGTCGATATGTTTTTCCTCGGAAGACAACAACGAAAACAACCTCTGCTCCTTCGGCGACATGCCGCTTTCATCCAGGGACCTGGGGCGTAGCTCCTTGAGCGCCGCCTGGATTGCCGGCGACAGTTCCTCCGCCACCGACTCGGGGCCGTCGACCAGCTTGGCCCCCATCTTGATCAGCCGGTTCGTTCCCCGGCTTTTGGGCGAATATATGTCCCCCGGGACCGCGAAAACCTCTCTTCCCTGCTCCAAGGCAAAATGCGCGGTGATCAGCGCGCCGCTTTTCTCGTCCGCCTCGACGATGACCGTCCCGGCGGAAAGACCGCTGATCACGCGGTTGCGCGCGGGGAAATTGTTCCTGTCCGGCTTCTCCATGATGGGAAACTCGGACACGACCGCGCCATGCTCCGAGATTTTCTTTCGCAGGGCCGCGTTTTCGGGCGGATACGTGTGGGAGAGACCGCACCCGAACACCGCCAGGGTATCGCCGCCCGCCTTGATCGCGCTCTTGTGCGCGATCGTGTCGATACCGCGCGCCATCCCGCTGACGATGCAAAATCCCATTTCCGCCAGACTGGCGGCGAGCCTTTCGGCGACCAACCTGCCGTAATTCGTCGGCTGTCTTGTCCCGACGACGGCCAGCGGCGCCGGAAACAGGGCCGGGCCCTTCCCCATGTAATACAAAACGGGCGGAGGATCGTATATGGATTTCAGCAATTCGGGATAATCCGGGCCCGCCGACGTGAGGATGCGCGCTCCCAACTTCTCCGCCAGACGGAGTTCCCTGCCGGCGTCCCGCTCGACGTCGAACTTCAAAATCTGGTCGGCGGTCTTCTCGCCGATCCCATCGACCCGCGTCAACTCCGCCCGGCTCGCGCGAAACACCCTTTCCGGCGGCCCGATCTCCCGTGCCAGGCGGTGGAACAGGGTCTTCCCTATTCCCAGCACCATATTCAACGCCACCCAGTATTTTACGGAATCCATCGGCCCTTGAACGGCATTCGCGCGAAAAAACCCCGGCATGTCAATTCATGGATATAAATGATAACCCCAAAAATTGCAAATCGTAATTCCGGCCAAGGTTAGGTCACGGAGGCAGGAGTGTCAAGAAAATTGGCCGGGCCAACGTGGACGTTGGATCCAACGCCGCCGCAAGGCTTCGCCTGGCGGCGGAGAACGTCAACCCGGAAATTGCGATCGGAAAGATGGATTGGGCGAAAGAAAGGACCCGCCGACCGTGCTTCGATTCACAACCCCAGGAACCGGGACTTCTGCCGCTCCAGTTCGATCGCGGCCACGTTGAAATCGTAGATGGACTCGTAATACCCGCTCGACACCCGGGTGTAAATGATCAGGGATTGAAAGAGGTCTTCCGCGTTGCCGATGCCAAAATCGTAATTCGCGACTTCGGTCACCAGCAAGGCGCGGGTGATTTTCCGGTTCTTCTCCGCGAGCCGCATGATGTCGCGTTTTTCGATTGCCTTGATGAAAGCCTTGCGCATGGCCAGACGAATATCCGCTTCCAACGCGCTCTTTTCGGGGGAACCGCCGCTGGGGTTTTGCTTCGGATTCCCCGGACTGCCGGTCTTCAAGGCTTTTTCCTGGTTCTTGCGCGGCAGGCTCTTCTCGTAATCCTCGTAATTCTCGTACTGAAATTTCAAGGGCGCGATTTTACCCTCGCCGACCTCGCTGTCCAAAGACAGTTCCCGCCCCATCAACGTTCCCAGGGTCAGTTTGGCAATTTTAATGTCGCTCCTGAGTTTGATGATATCGTTCGTGGACCCGGCCAATCCCAGTTTCATCTTGGTGATCGCGGATTGCGACACGTCCCCGTCGCCGCTCTCGTATTTTTCCTCCGCCTTCGAGATGGCTTTTTCGAAATAGCCTTTCACTTCCTCCGCGATGTCCAACTGCTCTTTCTTGTACAGGATTTCAAAGTACAGGGTTTTCGCCTCGACGACGACATTCTCGCGGACCGGCGCGGCCTCTTTCTTTCCCATGACCGCCGAGGAAAGGGCATGTTCGAGCGAAAGACGGACCGTTTCCTCCAGCGACGGCGGCAACCCGGCCTTTTTTCCCTCCGTCTCCGCTTCCGCCGCCGGAAAGGACAATAACAAGAGCGCGATCAAGGTAAGCCCGAAACCGGACCGGACCGGCGCGCGGGTCTTTCGAAACTCATCCGCGGAGTTTTTTATGAATGCCATGAATTCTCGCTTTCGAATTAAATATGGAAAATGATTTCCAATGATCGATTAAGACGACGTCGAAGTAAAAATATTCGCGAGGAGATGAGCGGTTATCCGGAAAAGAAAAAAGAAAAGGGGTACTGAACTTTCCAAAAGAGACCTTGATGGCAACCAAGAAAGATAGCTGAGACTATCTTATTTAAGTCTTTTTCTAAGGAAAGGCCCTCGCAAGGGCTGGTTCAGTACCCCTTAATGGTTCTGAATCTAGCATAGGCCCCGTCCGCCTGTCAATAAAATTTTGAGAAAAGGCCCGCCTTTCCCCGCCTCAAATTGCAAATAAATATCAATAAAAACAATTAGTTATATAAATATCCCCCAAAATGCCGGATTTTCGTACAAACAAAAATATCGTTATTTTTCAAATAGTTATAAAAACTTCGGTGGCGGGAGTATGATTTTTCGCCGCCCCTCGCCAAAAACCAAAAATAATCATTTAAAATCAATATGTTATAAAACATCACATCACGACCGTAAAGGGTATGGGGGTAAATGTCAGCAGAAAGATAATCACCGCGATGTAACCCATGATTTTATGCCTTTTTTCCAAGACCGCG
The DNA here is from genome assembly GCA_016217765.1 of Nitrospinota bacterium. Taxonomy (GTDB): domain Bacteria; phylum Nitrospinota; class Nitrospinia; order Nitrospinales; family JACRGP01; genus JACRGP01. The sequence continues at coordinate 13,784 of JACRGP010000043.1, forward strand.
GATTCGTCCATCAAAGGCGGATGTTGAAAACCGAATAGCGCGATCAAAAGCGCCCAAAACCACCAACCCGTCCAATAATATCCCAAGGGAAACAATAGAACGAAAAACACCTTGGCCAAAATATTATAACGCACCCGGAACAACGAGTAGATGATATGCCCGCCGTCGAGTTGACCGATGGGCAACAGGTTCAAAGCGGTGACGAACATCCCGATCCATCCGGCAAACGCTACGGGATGCAGTTCGATATTCACGTCGGGCGAAAGGGGATCGACGCCCAGGATCATCCTTGAAAAAACGCTCAATACGATCGAACTCCCAAAAGAGAGACCGCGCAGATGGACGCCTTCCGTGACGCGCGACATGAAAAGCCCGGCGATCAGGGTGGGTATGGCGACGATGAAGCCGGCAATGGGGCCGGCGGCCCCGATTTCCATCATGACCCGGCGGTCGGGAATGGGGTCCTTGATCCTGATGAACGCGCCGAACGTCCCGGCGATGAACATGGGAGGCGCGGGAATGAAATACGGCAACGAGGCGTTGACGCGGTTTTTGCGGCTCGCCCAATAATGGCCGAATTCATGCGAACCCAGGATGAGGATCAAACTGACGGCAAACAAAAAACCCCCGGCCAGGAACGTGGTCGTCAAAGTCGCGGTCAGTAGCGCCCCGAATACGAGATAATCGCGGAGTCTTGACGGTCGTTCGGACCCATACAACGCTCTTTGCGCGTCAATCTCTTCACCGGCGACATTCGCGGCGGGACCGAATACCGGCCCATGGGGCAAGCCAGGGGACCCCGAAGACGACGGCTCCGATGCGTTGCCGGAGTTCGAATGGTTCCCTACTTTAAAGTCCATGCCTTAGGCGCCGAACCGCCGGGTTGGGATTGATGGCGCAAAGTTTCTCCGCGGATTTATAGGGGAGTCCAGAATAGAGTGGACATGCGTGGCTCATGAGCGAGTCCCTTTTCCCCCCTTTGGAAAAGGGGGGCTGGGGGGATTTTACAAGCGGCCTTCACTCCAAATCCCCCTGAATCCCCCTTTGCTAAAGGGGGACTCTGGCGTCGTGACGATCCATGGATTTACCCCCGGATACGGAATAAAGCTCGAAAAACGACATGAATGCCGTCCATACTATTTTGGACTCGTTAGTACGTCGGTTCCCGTCAAACGGAAGGGCCTAAGGGTTTGTGCGTGAATTCCCTGGCGTTTTTCCCGGAATATTCCGCCACCGTCTGGCCGGAACCGATGAGTTTGTATTTATAAATGACCAGGCCTTCCAGCCCCACGGGGCCCCGGGCATGCGTCTTGTTGGCGCTGATCCCGATCTCCGCGCCCAGGCCGTAGCGGAAACCGTCGGCAAACCGGGTCGAGGCGTTCCACATGACGCTGGCGGAGTCCACCTCGTTCAGAAAACGTTCGGCGCGTTCCTTGTTTTCCGTAACGATCATGTCGGTATGGCCGGAGCCGTGCGTATTGATGTGCCGGACCGCTTCCTCAAGGCCGGAGACGATCTTGATGGAAAGTTTCAGGTCGGTGTATTCCGTGTCCCAGTCCTCTTCCCTGGCTTGCCCGATCTCCGGGACCAGTTGACGGGTCCGCTCGCATCCGACCAACTCGACGTCCTTTTCAAAAAGCTTTTTTGCCAGTAGCGGGAGAATGTCCGGGGCGATGTCCTGGTGCACCAGCAGGGTTTCCATGGCGTTGCACGCCGCCGGATATTGGGTCTTCGCGTCCAGCGCCAGGGCGACCGCCTTGCCGATATCGGCCCCCTGGTCGATGTAGCCGTGGCAGATGCCCTCGGAATGCCCGAGGACGGGGATTTTCGAGTTCTCCTGGATGTATTTGACGAACGCGTTGCTCCCGCGCGGGACGAGGAGGTTGATGAATTCCTCCTGCCGTAACATCTCCGCCACTTCCGCGCGGGTCTCGATCATCTGAACGGCGTCCTGGGGGACGCCCGGGACCTTGCCGATCGCCTCCCTCAACAACGAGACCAGGACCTTGTTGGAATTCTGCGCCTCGGCGCCACCCTTGAGGATGACGGCGTTCCCCGACTTGAGGCACAGCGAGGAGATCTGCGGCACGGCGTCGGGACGGGACTCGAATATCGCCCCGATCACGCCGATGGGACATGTCACGCGGTACAAAATCAAGCCGCGGTCCATCTCCATGACGCTTTGCAATCTCCCCGCGGGGTCCGGCAGGCGGGCCACGCTGAGAATCCCCTTCGCCATGCCTTTGACCTTGGTTTCGTCGAGGGCAAGACGCGAAATCAATGCGGCGGGAACATTCTCCTTTTGGGCATACTCAAGGTCTTTCCGGTTCGCCGCAAGGATGGCGTTGCGGTTTGTCTCGATGGCTTCGGCCATGGATTGCAACGCCCGGTCCTTGAGGTCCGACGTCAGGCGCGCCAATTGGAGCGCGGCGGCCTTGGCCTGGACCGCCATTTGCGACACCGTCGTATTTTGGGTCTGGTCATTCATAACTAAAATCCAAATCGATGAGGTTTCCGCCGCCAAGTTGGGGGCAAGTTGAAATGTCTGGCAGGGCGTTGAAAAAGTCCCTTTTGCGCCCAAAAATCGTCATGCCCGCGAAGCTTGTCCCCGCAGGTCTTAAGCGGGGAACGGGCATCCAGAAAGCCCTTGAAAATACTAGATTCCCGTTTTCACGGGCATGACGGCAAAAGACTAAAAAATAGTTTTTCAGCGCCCTGCTAGACTTGTTACGCTAAGAATACCCTGTTTCCTCGCCGTTTTTAAGGAAAATCCTGGACGGTGATGCGCACTTCCAGCCCGTCCTGCATCCATCCAATATTCTGGTTACCGGCCACGCTCGCGATAACGCCCCGCGTGTCGATCTTGCGGACATGGTTATTGTCGCGGTCCGTGAAGTAGAGATTGCCCTTGGCGTCGAATACCATGCGGTGAGGCCCCTTCAAACGCGCGTCAGTCGCCGGTCCGCCATCGCCCGAAAAACCGGGCTCGCCGGTCCCCGCGACGCGGGAGATAATCCCGTTCTTGTCGATCTTCCGGATGCGGTTGGATTGCTCCTCCGCCACGTACAGCTCGCCTTGAGGGGAAAACGCCAATCCTCCCGGCGACCGGATGCCCGCCGATAAAGCCGGTCCGCCATCGCCCGAATCCTCGAAGTCCCCGGTCCCCGCGAAGACCGATACCTTGCCGTCCGCCGCGTCGATCCTCCAGATCGCGCATCCGGCGCTATCGGATACATAAATATGGCCCGCGGAATCCGCGGCGACGCCGTTGGGGTGGACTTTATCTCCCAGTTCCTTCCAAGAGTTTTCCGCGACCTTGGAGACGGTCCCGTTCTTGTCGATTTTACGGATGAACGGGTTTGACTGGTCGGCCACATACAAGACGCCCTTGTTGTCCGCGGAGATATCGCTGATCGCGTAGAACGAGGCCCTCATGGCGGGGCCGCCGTCGCCCTCGGTCCCCATCTGCCCGTTTCCGGCCAACAGGGAGATTTTCCCCTGCGGGTCGATTTTACGGATGTTCCAGCCGATCCCCGAGCGGGAAGCCAGGTAAATATTGCCGTCCCGGTCGGCCGTCAGCGCGGACGGCAGGTAGATGGCGGCCTTGAGCGCGGGACCGCCGTCCCCCTCGCTCCCCTGAAACCCGTTCCCCGCGATGGTATCGATGATCCCTTCCGGATTTATCTTCCGGATCCGGTGGTGCTGTTTGTCGGCGAAAACGACGTTGCCTTTGCCGTCCATGGCGATTCCCGACGGAGCCGACAACGAGGCCCCAGGCCCCGGTCCTCCGTCGCCTTTAAATAGAAATTCGCCGCTTCCGGCCACGGTCCGCGCGGAGTGGGTTTCCCGGTCGATCCGGCGCACCCTGAAATGCGACCGGTCCACGACCAAAAGGTTCTTGTTGGCGTCGATGGCCAGCGCGAATGGCAGGTGGAAGTTGGTTTCCGAGGCGATTTCGTTGTCGCCGTTATAGTGTGATTTCCCCGTCCCCGCGACGGTGGAGATGATGCCCAGCGGATCGATCATGCGAATGCGGTTGTTATTCCGGTCGGCGATATAGACGTTGCCCTCGTCGTCCGCGGCGACGCCCGTCGGGAAAGCCAGGCTGGCCCGGGTGGCCGGACCGTAGTCCCCGGAAAACGCGTACATGCCGTCGCCCGCGACCGTCGTGATGACGCCCCTGGCATCGACCTTCCGTACCCGGTTGTTGCCCCGGTCGGCGATGTACAGGTTGTCCGCCTTGTCAAAAACGATGCCGAACGGGTACTTCAGGAAGGCGTCCGCCGCGGGTCCGAAATCTCCGCCGTATTCCGGAAGCCCCCGTCCGGCGACGGTGGCGATGACGCCTTTTTTGTCGACTTTGCGGATACGGTTATTGGAGCGGTCGGAAATATAGAGGTCGCCCGCGCGGTCGAGGGCCACCGCCGAGGGAAAGTTCAAACTCGCCGCCGTCGCGGGCCCGTCGTCGCCGCCCCAGCCGGCGGTCCCGTTTCCGGCTACCGTGGTAATAATCCCCTTGCGATCGACCTTGCGGACGCGATGGTTGTTACGGTCGGCGATAAAGATGTTGCCCTGGCGGTCGACCGCCAACCCGGCGGGGAAATTGAGCGAGGCTTTTAACGCGGGACCGCCGTCGCCGCCGAAACCGGCGTCGCCGTTACCCGCGACGGTCGTGATGGACCCTCTCCGGTCGATCCTCCGGATGCGGTTTTTCGACCGGTGGGCAATATAAATGTTATCGTCCCGGTCGACGGCCATGCCGTCGACCAGCGTGAGGATGACGGAAGTAGCGGGTTTCCCGTCCCCAATATCCTTGTAGGGATACCGGGCATCCGCGGCAAATACCGTCTGGAATTGCAACAGACACAGAAGCGCCGCCCCGGCGATCGTACCCGGCGGGAACTTGTAATCCATACGCGTTTCTTCTCCCAGCAAGCCTCTATCCAAACTTCTTGAAAACCGGCCCTTCTCCTGAAATCACCGCGTTATGATCTGTATCTTCCCTTCCTTGTTGCGTTTGAAAGCCGATTTCAACGTGGCTTCGCCCAGCCGATTCTGGGCGAGGTCGAGCAACTTGAGCTTGGGAAAAGATTTGGATTGGATGATGGTCACCGCCCCCTCGTCGGTTATGGCGTTCTGTCCCAGATAAAGATACGAGAGGTTGGGGAAGTTTTTGGACCTGGCCAGCGCGACAACGCCCTCGTCGCCAATCTCGTTGCGGTAAAGGCTCAAGGTGGACAATTCGGGGAAATTCCTCGATTGGGCCAAATAACTTACCGCCGCCGGGGTGATCAAGTTGTCGTTCAACAGGAGCGTCTTCAGGCGCGGGAAATTGTTCGATCGCGACATCAGGTCGACGCCGTCCTCGCCGACCTCGTTCTTCCACAGTTTCAAAATCTCAAGGTCCTTCAGGTAGGGCGATTGGGACAGCGCCATGACGCCTTCGTCGCCCAGCATGTTCCCCCACAAGTCCAGGACTTTCAAACCGGCCAGGTATTTGGACTTGGCGAGGGACAACATGCCCTCGTATTTAATGCCGTTGCCCTGGAGCAGGAGTATCTTGACCTTGGAAAGGAATTCCATCTCCGCCAGTTGGGCCGCCCCTTCCGGGCCGATCCTCTCGCCGCCCAGGTCCAGCGTTGTCCCGTCGGGACTGAGACGGCTTTTCGCCAAGACGGCGATATCGTCCCCGGCGTGGGAAGACGGCGCGCCGGAAACGAGCAGGATGACCGCGAATAACGCTGGAAAAACTTTTTTTAAAACGCCGAGGGACATAAGGAAGGGGTCCGACTCGAATTTAGAGCGCCTAACAAAATGAAATTCCCCATCATTCCCTCCCCCTTGAAGGGGGAGGTTAGGTGGGGGTGAAAAGCCGGGCAAACGCCCGGAGGCGACGCGGCGATGACGCTGGCGCGATCGCCGGGACGAAATTCCGCCACGGCGTTAGCCTGAGGCGGAGCCGGGTCCAGCGTTCACGCTGGTCACCCTCCCCCAGCCCCCTCCCCAGCGTGACGCTGGACTCAACAGGCTTGGCTCCGATGGCGAAGGGGAGTCATCGGGGGCAATCCGGGCTTGGCCATCCCGCTCCGGGGCGTTCCCCGGTCAAGGGAGGGGAGGTATTTGCATGTCCGGACGATCGATCAGTTCATTTTGTTGGGCGCTCTTATTGCCTGGGAACCTTCGTCAAGGGGCTTGTTCAATGTTTACCACAGAAGCGCCGCAAAAAAAACTTATTTCCAATGCCCGGTTTTCACCAAAGTTCAGGCGAAAAGGTATTTGAAAATGGTGTAAATGATTTTCGTCCCGGCTTTCACGGTCCCCGACAATGTGCCGGTGATCTTGGACACGCCGATCCGTTTGCGGTAACGGACGGGGACCTCCAGGATCCTCAATCCGCGTTTCGCGGCCTTGATCTGCATTTCGACGGTCCAGCCGAAATTTTTGTCCTGCATGCCGAGGGCTCTCAGGGATTCGTAGCGGATGGCGCGAAAAGGCCCCAGGTCGGTAAACCGGAAACCGAAAAACAGGCGGATCAAAAAAACCGCGAGGCGGTTTCCGTAACGCGCCTGGGGAAGCAGGGCCTCCCTGCTTTCGCGCAGGACCATCCTGCTTCCGAGGACGAAATCCCGTTCGCCGTCGGCGATCGGGCGGACGAGCGCCGCCAGGTCTTCCGGGCAATCGCTGTAATCGCCGTCCAAAAACGCGACGATATCGGGGGAGTCCAGATGGGCGATCCCCTTGAGACAGGCGCTTCCGTACCCTCTGCGCTCTTCCGCGACGACTCGCGCGCCGTTCTCGCGCGCTACGCGGGCGGTATCGTCGGTGGAGCCGTTATCGACGACGATGATCTCGTGCAAACTTTGCCGGGACAGGTCCTGGAGTACCAGGGGAAGGGAACGCTCTTCATTATAGGCGGGGATGATTACGGAGATTTTCGGGTCCATGACGGGACGTTTATCCCGAACCCAGGACGGCCCGTTTGACCTCCTTGACGAAAGAGATCACTTGTTTCTCCCGTTCGACCGGGTCCTGGCATTCCTCGACCAGACGCGCGATGGCGCTCCCCACCACGACCCCGTCCGAAATTTTCGCGGCCTTTCCCGCCTGCTCGGGTCCCGAAATGCCAAACCCGACCAAAACCGGCAACGGCGTCGCTTTTTTGATGCCTTCCACCTTCTCTTTCAGACCGTCGGCCAGTCGATCGCGCGTCCCCGTGGTGCCGGTGAGGGAAACGTAGTAGATGAACCCGCGCGACAGATTGCCGATCCGTTTCACCCGCGCCTCGGTGCTGGTGGGGGCGAGGAGAAAAATCATATCGAGACCTTTTTGCCGCGAATAGCTTTCCAGTTCCCCCGCTTCCTCGGGAGGAAGGTCGGGGACGATGATCCCGTCCACTCCGGCCTGGACCGCGTCGTCCACGAACCGGTTGGCTCCATAAACGAAAACCGGGTTGAAGCTGGTCATCAGGACGATGGGGAGCTGGGACTCCCTGCGGATTCCGGCGACCAGCGCGATGATTTTTTTCAGGCTGGTCCCGCTTTTCAGGGCGCGCAGGGCGGCCTTCTGGATGACCGGACCGTCGGCGAGCGGGTCGGAAAACGGCACGCCCAGCTCGACGATGTCCGCCCCGCCCTTCTCCAGCGCCGCAAACAATTTGCGCGTGGACTCCAGGTCGGGGTCCCCGGCGGTTATGAAAGCGACCAGCGCTTTTTCGTTCCTCGACCTCAACTGCTCAAAACGTTTTTCGATCCGGCTCACAGTTTGACTCCCATCCTGGCCGCCACCTGGTTGACGTCCTTGTCGCCCCTGCCCGACAGGCAGACGACGATGATTTTATCCTTCGCCATTTGCGGCGCGAGTTTCGCCGCGTACGCCACCGCATGGGCCGATTCCAGCGCGGGGATGATGCCCTCCGTCCGCGACAGGAGCTTGAACCCGTCCAACGCCTCCTCGTCGGTGATGGAAACGTATTCGGCGCGCCCGGCGTCCTTGTAATAGCTGTGCTCGCAACCGACGCCGGGATAGTCGAGCCCGGCGGAAATGGAATGCGCCTCGTGGACCTGCCCGTCGGCGTCGTGCAAGAGGTAGCTCATCATCCCGTGCAGGACGCCGACGCTACCCTGGCCCAGCGACGCCCCATGCCTGCCCGTTGCGATGCCCAGTCCCGCCGCCTCCACCCCGACCAGACGCACGCCAGGGCTGTCGATGAACGGATAGAACAACCCCATGGAGTTGCTCCCTCCCCCGACGCAGGCCAGACAGACGTCGGGCAGGCGTTTCTCGACTTCCAGGATCTGCTCGATCGTTTCCTCGCCGATGATTTTCTGAAAATCGCGGACGATCATGGGATACGGATGCGGCCCCACCACCGAGCCGATGATGTAGTGGGTCGTTTCCACGGTGGCGATCCAGTCGCGGATGGCCTCGCTGGTGGCGTCCTTGAGCGTGCGCGTCCCCGTGGAGACGGGGATGACCTTTGCCCCCAGGAGCCGCATCCGGAATACGTTGAGAGACTGCCGCTGGATATCCTCCTCCCCCATGAACACGTCGCACTCCAGGCCGAACAAGGCCGCCGCGGTGGCGGTCGCCACCCCGTGTTGCCCGGCGCCGGTCTCGGCGATGACGCGCTTCTTGTTCATGCGCACCGCCAGCAACGCGCTACCGATGGTGTTGTTGATTTTATGCGCGCCGGTATGGTTCAGGTCCTCGCGCTTCAAATAAATCCGGGCGCCGCCCAGACGGCGGGTCAGGTTCTCGGCGAAATACAAGGGGGAAGGCCGGCCCACGTATTGACGCAGGTAATACTTCAACCGCTCCTGGAAAACGGGGTCCTGGCAGGCAGAGCGGTATTCTCTCTCCAGTTCCTCGAGGGCGGGCATCAACGTCTCGATCACGTACTTGCCGCCGTAAATCCCAAAATGGCCTTGTTTGTCCGGTAATTGCGACGCTTTCATGATGGTCTCGTTCCTTCGGGAAATGGTCGAAAAGTCAATTCTATCCTCGATCGCGCGTTTTAGAAAGACGATTGTTAACCCCCCCGGGCCGCGCGGATGAAGGCGCGGACTCTGGCCGGGTCTTTTTTACCGGGGGACCGTTCCACCCCGGAGCAAACGTCCACCCCGTAAGGTTCGGCCCGGCGCGCGGCCTCGGCGACGTTTTCGGGGGTGAGCCCTCCCGCCAGGATGACCGGCCCGAATTCCCGCGCGCGGCGGACAATCTCCCAGTCGCAGGTCTTGCCCGTGCCGCCGGGCAGGTCCTCGACGTATGCGTCCAGGAGAAACCCCGCGACCCGGTAACGGCCCAGAGCGTCCAGGACGTCGGCGCCCTTGACGCGAAAAGCTTTTATCGTCTTTTTCTTCATCTTCCCGCAATAGGCGGGGGACTCTTCGCCGTGCAACTGGACGGCGTCCAGCCTGCACGCCTGCGCGATGCGGTTGACCCGCTCGACGCTCTCGTCCACGAACACGCCGACCGTTTCGACGAAAGGCGGCAACTGCGCGACAATGCTTTTGACCGTCTTTTCGGCGACGAACCGGGGGCTTTTCCGGTAAAAAATAAAACCCAGCGCGTCGGCGCCCTCGCCGACGGCGAGCAGGGCGTCCTCGACGCTGGTATTGCCGCAGATTTTGATTTTAACCATGGGACCGCGCCTCGCCCAGCAATTCCTTCAACTTGGCCGGGATGTCGCGCGCCGTCATCAGGCTTTCGCCCACCAGGAAGGCGCGCGCTCCCAGGCCTTCGAACTCCTCCACGTCCCCGCGGGCATGGATGCCGCTCTCGCAGACCAGGATGTTCCGGGGATCGGCCTGCGCCATCTTGATCAACCGCCGGGCGATGCCCAGGTCGGTCTTGCCGGTGGTCAAGTCACGGTTGTTGATACCGATCAAGTCGGCTCCGGAGAGGAACGCCTTTTCCAGGTCCTTTTCGTGATGGGTTTCCACCAACGCCGGCAGGCCCAATTCCCGTCCCAGGGACAACAGGTCCTCCAATTGATTCTTTTCCAGCCAGGTGGCGATCAAGAGGAACATATCGGCCCCGGACGCGCGCGACTCGTAAACCTGATAGTCGTCGAAGATGAAATCCTTCCGCAGAAGCGGCACGTTTACCGCCTCCCGCGCGCGGGAGAACAGGTCCAGGCTTCCGCCGAAATATTTCTTCTCGGTGAGGACGGAGATCGCCGCCGCGCCGTTTTCCGCATAGATGCGGGCGATTTCCAAGGGGTCGCAACCCTTCCGTAATTCGCCCTTGAAAGGACTTCTGGGCTTTACCTCGGCGACGATCCGCGTCTTGCGGGACGACCCGGGGCCCAGGGCCTCGCGGACGTCCAGCGTGGGCGAACACAGTCGGATATTGTCCTTGAGTTGGGACAGGGGCACGGCCCTTTGGGTATCGTCCAACTCGTATTTCTTGTCGGCGAATATTTTATCGAGGATGGTCGCCATGCGCTTTGGACCGGCCGTTTCTCAAGAATTGCTGATCTGGACCAAGTCCTGGAGTTTCCGGTACGCGGCGCCGGAATCGAGCGAACGCCGGGCGAGTTCCAGACCTTGCTCCAGGGAATCGGCCTTGCCGGACACGACGATGCCCGCGGAGGCGTTCAACAGCACGATGTCCCGTTTCGCCCCCGCCTGGCCCTTCAGCAGGTCCCGCGTCAGGACCGCGTTCTCCTCGGGGATGCCGCCTTGAAGTTCCTCCGCCAGGCAACGCTGGAGGCCAAACTCCTCGGGGGCGATCGCGTATTCCCTTATCTTCCCGTCCTTCAACTCCGAAACACGGGTGCGGTCCGTCAAGGTGATTTCATCCAGACCGTCCTCGCCATGGACGACCAACGCGCGCCGGCATCCCAGCTCTTTCAAGGCCTGGGCGATGGGCGTCGTCCATTGATCGTCGTACACGCCCACCACCTGGGCATGCGCCCCGGCCGGGTTGGTCAACGGCCCCAGGAGGTTGAAGATCGTGCGAAACCCCAACTGCCTGCGGACGATCGCGGCGTGTTTCATGGCCTTATGCATTACGGGGGCGAACAGGAACCCGATGCCCGCCTGTTCGACGCACCTTTTCACCGTAGCCAGGTCCGCTTCGATATTCACTCCCAGGCACCGGAGGACGTCGGCGCTACCCGAGGCGCTGGAAACGGCGCGGTTGCCGTGCTTGGCCACCGCGATCCCGGCCCCGGCGACCACGAACGCCGAGGTCGTGGAAATATTGAAGGTCCCGGACCGGTCTCCGCCGGTCCCGCACGTGTCGACGACCGGGTCGGCGGCTATGTCCAGAGATTCGGCCTTCCGGCGCATCGCCTTGGCGGCCCCGACGATCTCGGCGACCGTTTCCCCTTTCATGCGCAAGGCGGTCAGAAAAGCCGCGATCGACGCCTCGCCCGCCTCCCCTTCCATGATCTCGTCCATGGCCCCCATCATCTCCTCCTCGGAGAGCCCCTGGCCTTGCAGTATCTTATGCAGGGCGTTTTGAATCTTCATGAGATAGCGCTTTTGCCGCCGGCAGTTCGAGAAAATTCCGCAACAGGTCCTTGCCGCACGCGGTGAGGATCGATTCCGGATGAAACTGGATCCCCTCCACGAAATACTGCTTGTGGCGGACGCCCATGATTTCCTTGTCCTCGGTCTCGGCGGTTATTTCCAGACAATCCGGCAGGGTTTCGCGTTTGATGACCAGGGAATGGTAGCGCGTGGCCTGGAACGGGTTGGGCAGGTTTTTATAAATCGTTTTGCCGTCGTGGTGGATCATGGAGGTCTTGCCGTGCATGAGTTTCCGGGCCTTGACGATCTCCGCGCCGAACGCCGCGCCCACCGACTGGTGTCCGAGGCACACGCCCAACAGGGGGACCTTCCCGGAAAAACGGCGGACCGTCTCGATGGAAATCCCGGCTTTCTCGGGGTTGCACGGGCCGGGCGAGATCACGATCCGTTCCGGGTTCAACCGTTCGATCTCGCCGACGCCGATCTTGTCGTTGCGGTAAACCTGAATGTCCGCGCCCAGTTCTCCGAGATACTGGACGAGGTTGTAGGTGAACGAGTCGTAATTGTCGATCATGAGGATCATAGGAGCAAACCCCTTTCCGCCATGTCGATCGCCTTGAGCAAGGCCCTTCCCTTGTTCAGGGTCTCGTCATACTCTTTCTCGGGGACCGAATCGGCGACGATCCCCGCCCCGACGCCCAGGTAGGCGACGTCGTCCTTGATCAGGAGGGTGCGTATGGCGATGGCGGTATCCATGTTCCCCGAGAAACCGATATAGCCCACCGCCCCGGCGTACAACCCCCTGCGGGTCGATTCCAACTCGTCGATGATCTCCATGGCGCGGATCTTGGGCGCCCCGGACACCGTGCCCGCGGGGAAAACGGCCTGGAGTACGTCGAAGCAATCCAGCCCCGGTTTCAACAGGCCGCGGACATTGGACACGATGTGCATGACGTGCGAATACCGTTCGATGGTGAACTTTTCGTTCACTTCCACCGTGCCCACCTCCGCCACCCGGCCCAGGTCGTTGCGCCCCAGGTCGACCAGCATGATGTGCTCGGCAAGCTCCTTGTGGTCGCGGAGGAGGTCTTCCTCCAATTCCCGGTCCTCCTCCTCGTTTTTCCCCCTCTTGCGCGTGCCGGCTATGGGCCGCACCTCGATCCGCCCCTCCTCCAGGCGCACCAGGACCTCGGGCGACGACCCGACCACCTGCAAGTCCCCGAATTTCAAAAAATACATGTAGGGAGAGGGATTGATCATGCGCAGAGCGCGGTAAATGGCGAACGGGTCCCGAGTGATCTTGAATTTCAACCTCTGCGACAGGACCACCTGGAAGGCGTCGCCTTCGAGAATATAACGTTTGATCTGGAGGACCGCGTTCTTGAACGCCTCTTCCTGAAAATTGGATTCGACGCGGGAGAAATCCAAAGCCTGTCCGCCGCCGTTCCGGTTGCGGCTGGCGGGGAGCCCCTTTCGCAGTTTCTCCTCGACCTCGGCGATCCTGGCGACGGCGGAGCGGTAACAGCCTTCCAGGTCCCCGTCCTCGACAAAGGCGTTGGACACGATCTTGATCGTCTGGCCGATATTGTCGAAGATCAGCAGAGTGTCGGCGACTACGAACAACGCATCGGGGACGTCCAGGTCGTCGACGGCGCGGTCCGGCAAAGCTTCGAAGAAGCGGACCATGTCGTAACTGATGAAACCCACCGCCCCGCCGGTAAACCGGGGGAGGTCCTTGGCGGCCACCGGTTTGTAACGCGCCAGGTAGTCCTTGAGCGCGGTCAACGGATTGCCCCCGTCGATAACGCGTTCGCTTTCCCTGCCGTTAACGAGGAATTTGATCCTGTTCCCCTTGATGCTGATGACCGCGGAAGGATCGCATCCCAGAAAACAGTACCGCGCCCATTTTTCGCCGCCCTCCACGCTTTCCAGAAGGAAGGAATAGGGCCCGCCGCCGATCTTCATATAGGCGGAAACGGGCGTATCCAGGTCGGCCAGCACCTCTTTATAGACCGGGATCAAGTTTCCCGTTCGGGCTTTTTCTTTAAATTCTTCCAGCGTGGGTTTATACATCGCGATAAAAAAAAAAGCACGGTTGGACCGTGCCCCAAGGACCCCTTTCCCCCGAAAAAATCACATGATATCAACGGCTTATTCTTCAGACATTAACATTATGCGGGAGACGGTGTCAAGGGGATTGAAATTCCTTGTCAAATCGCGGTCTTGCCCCTATATTTAAAGCTAAGAGCGTCTAACAAAATGAACCCTTTGGCTCGACCCTCAAATTACCCCCCTCCCTTGACCGGGGAACGCCCCGGAGCGGGATGGCCAAACCCGGATTGCCCTCGATGACGCTAATTCGCCATCGGAGTCGAGCCTATTGCGTCCAGCGGCACGCTGGGCGTGGCGATCCAGCCATTCTCCTTGGAGGCGCTGGACCGGACCGCTCCGGGCGTGGTCCAATGGCCGGCATGGCCTGGGAACGCCGACCTTGCCCCGGCGGCGAGGCGAGCGTCTGGATTGCTTCCCGCTTCGCAGGCTCGCGGTCGCAATGACGGTCGCGCCTTTGCTTTGTCCCCCCTTGCAAAGGGGGTTAGGGGGATTTGAGATCCCCGTTCGCGGTCATGGCGCGAATCCCCCCGGCCCCCTTTACAAGGGGGAGCAATTCCAGTCTTTTCGTCGTGCAATATCCGGGTTAAGGCGTCTAACAAAATGAATTTTCGCCTTATCGCCAAAATCAAGGGTCTGGGGGAACACCCCTCCCCTCCTTTCGAGGGAGGGGCTGGGGGTGGTTGGCGTTTCATTTTGTCAGGCGCTCTAAAGCCAGGAAGCCCGATCCTGGCGAGCATTCAACCTCCTACGCGGCGCAAGAGGCTCGCCCCGTCCCGGTGAACATCATGGAACTCGTTCGCGCTCCCACGCTGTACGCCAAAATCCTCTTTTGGTTCCTTCTGCTCTCCGTACTGCCCCTCGTTATCGTTTCCGTCCTCACCTACCAGTACGCGAGAATCGCCGTCCAGGAGGAAGCGCATGAATTCCTCGACGGATTCGCCAACAAACAGACGCATCTGATCGAACGCTTCATCAAGGAAAAAACGATCGACGTCCGGACTTTTTCGCTGTTTCCCATGATCACGGAGGCGTTTCACGAATTCGAGAACGCCTTCGTCAAGGGCGGTCTCGACGGTCCGGACTATATTGCCGCGGAGATCCGATACCGTCCTTTATTGAGTGAAATTTTCAAGCCCTACGATTACAAGAACGTTTACTTCATTTCCCGTAACGGCGACGTGTTCTTTTCCATGGTCCGCGGGAAGTTGATCGGGACCAACCTGTTTTCCGGGTTGGCCCAATCCACCGAACTGCCTCAACTCCTGACGTCGGTGTTGGAAACGGAATCGACCCGGATTTCCAATTTCGCGTTCTATCCTCATCTGAACAACGTGGCCGGGTTCACGGCCGCCCCGGTTTTTCAAGGAGGGAGCGTTATCGGCGTCATCGCCTTCAGGATGTCGCCCGACCACATCTACCGGATCGTCAGCGATTACACGGGCCTGGGGCAAACGGGGGAAACCGTGCTTGGGGCCAAAATAGGCGACGAGGTGGTCTTCGTCGCGCCCCTGCGGTTCGACCCCCAGGGCGCGTTCAAAAGGCGCGAGAAAAGACCGGAGGTCGCCCTGCCCATGTGGAACGCCGTCCTGGGCAGGAATGGCCATGGTTACTCCGTGGATTATCGCGGCGTCCCGGTCTGGGCGGACTGGCGGTACCTGCCCTTCATACGGCTGGGGATGGTCGTCAAAATGGACGTGGCGGAAATCGAGTCGCGGGCGCAGGCGATCAAGACTTTTTCCATTGCCATGGTCTTGTCCACCCTGTTGCTGGCCGTCGCCATGGCCGCGCGCGTTTCCAAATCCATCGCCAGTCCCATCAAGCGGCTGACTTCGACAACCAAATCGATCGCCGAGGGCCATTTGGAACAAAGGGCCAAGACCGAGGAAAAGAACGAAATCGGGGAACTGGCCGATTCCTTCAACCGGATGACGGCCCAATTGCAAAAGTCATACGCCGAGATCGGGAAGGCCAACGAGGACCTGGCCCGCTCCAACAAGGAACTGGACGATTTCGCCTACATCGTCTCGCACGACCTGAAGGAGCCCCTGCGGGGCATTCACAACTATTCGATCTTCGTCAAGGAGGACTATTACGACAAGCTGGACGACGACGGAAAGGCCAAGCTGGACACGCTGGTCCGCCTTTCGCAACGGCTGGAGGACCTGATCGACAACATCCTGTATTACTCCCGCGCCGGCAGAAGCGCCCTGACGCTTTTTCCGGCGGACCTCAACCAAGTCGTCGAGGATGTCCTGGAAGGATTACAGGTCATGATCGAGGAAAACAACGTCGAAATACGCGTCCCGCGGCCCTTGCCGACGGTCGACTGCGACAAAACGCGGGCCATCGAGATATTTTACAATCTCCTGACCAACGCGATGAAGTATAATGACAAATCTTGCAAATGGGTCGAGATCGGCTTTATCGACCCCAAAGAGAAGGAGGGGGAATCCCCCCGGCCCCCTTTACAAGGGGGAGCGCCACCCGCCTCCGCGCCGGGCAAACGCCCGGCGGTAACAGGCCAGGCCCCCTTTGACAAAGAGGCAAATCCCCCCTCGCCCCCCTTTGACAAAGGGGGGACAAGTTCTCCCCCCCTTGTAAAGGGGGCTGGGGGGATATTACAAGAGGAAGGCGGCATTGGCTCCAGGCCCAGCCTGGGATCCCGCGTTTTTTACGTGCGGGACAACGGCATCGGCATCCCGGAAAAGCATTTCGAATCCATATTCCGCATATTCAAGCGACTGCACGGGAAGGACAAATTCGGCGGCGGCACGGGCGTCGGCCTGACGATCGTGAAAAAACTGGTGGAACTCCACCATGGCGGAATCTGGGTGGAGTCCGCGCGCGGCGAGGGGACAACCTTTTATTTCACCCTGAAAAAAGAAGAGGGGCCATGAACGCGATTAAAACAAACCATCTGATCCTGCTCGTCGAGGACAGCGACGAGGACTACCAGACCACCTTGCGCGCCTTCAAGAAAGCCGGCCTGCACAACCCCGTCCAACGGTGCGAGGACGGCGACGACGCCTTGGATTACCTTTTCCGGCGCGGCAGGTTCTCCGATCCGGCGAATTCTCCGAGGCCGGAACTCGTTCTCCTGGACCTCAATCTCCCCGGCGCCGACGGCCGGGACGTATTGATCGAAATCAAAAAGGACAAGGACCTCAGGAGAATCCCCGTCATTGTCCTGACCACCTCGTCGGACGAACGCGACATCGAGAAATGCTACCAGGACGGGGCCAACAGCTATATCCACAAACCCGTCAACCTGGAGAATTTTTTCCTGGCCATTCAAAAGCTCAAGGACTTCTGGTTCGAGGTGGCCATTCTACCGAAGGAAATC
>JACRGP010000045.1 GCA_016217765.1 Nitrospinota bacterium
AGCATGAACGCTGGATCCGGCGCCGCCTCAGGCTGACGCCGAGGGCGGCCGGCGTGACGCCGGATTCATTACCGCCCCGGCGCAAGCGCGGGGCGGCATTGCCCACCGGGGGCGTCCCCGGCGTCATCGCCGCGTTGCCTCGGCGCTTGCCCGGCTTTTCACCCCCACCTGACCTCCCCCTTCAAGGGGGAGGAAGTTATGGAATACTTCATTTTGTTAGACGCCCTTATTCTTACGAGGTATATTAACGCCCAGCCACCGGCTTTGCAACGCTTCGCGCCCGAGGATTTCAAGACGCTCCCCACGTCACGCGGTCCCACGCGCCGCAGGACGGGCAGTGGGCGGCCCATTCCTTCGCCGTGGAGCGGCAGTCGCTACAGGCGAACGTGAAGACGGTCTGTTTGGTCTTGTTGACGATGGACCGCGAAACGTCCGGCAGATAGCCGTTGCCGTCCCGGGCCTGGCGCGCGGTCGCCAGCAGGATGTGTCCCGCCAGCGGGGCGTCCCCCGGAAGGTTTTCCAGCGCCCGCGCCGCTTTTTCGTTCTCGCCTTTTTCCATCAGCAGGCTTGCCAGCATGATCGCCAGGCCGTTCTTGGAGGAGTTTTTGGAGGAGCGGACCGCCTCCTCGTAGAGCTTGACCAGGTCTTTGAACCCGTCCGGGGAAGTCTCGTGAAACTTTTGCAGTCGTTGCAGGCAGACGGGCGACTGGGTGTTGCGGTAGGCCGTCTTCCAGGTCTTGACAGCTTCCTTCCAGAGGTTTTCCCGCGAATAGATGTCGCCCAGGGACAGGTATGCGGGGAGGGAACGGCCGTTTTCCCGGATGGCCCGTTTGAGCTCGATTTTCGCCAGCTCCATGGCCCCGTTTTTGTAGTGGCGCATGGCGTTGGCGTAAATTATTTCCGCGAAGCGGTCCTGTTCCTTTTCCAGCTCCGGGGACTTGATCAGGCGCAGGATGGATTTCTGGACGTTGTAGGCGCGGTCCCAGTCCGGGATTTTCAGCCAGGCGTCGCGCAGTTTGCCCAGCGTCTCCAGGGAATTTTTGTCCAATTCGAGGACGGATTGCAGGACGCCGATCTCCCGGGCGCTCTGTCCGGACGCGGCGTAATCCGCCGCCAGTTCGGACAGGATCCGCATGTTTCCGGGCGACAGGCGGGAGGCTTTGCCGTGGAGTTCCAGCGCCTCCGGGAACTGGCCCTCCTTTCTCATGAGGACGCCCAAACGGCATAATGAAGGCAGGTGACCGGGTTCCAGGTCGAGGACTTTTTGGAACAGCGACGCGGCCTTTGGCCCGCGCCCCGCGGCGAGGGCGTTTTCCGCCTGTTCATGCAATTTTTCCCGCCGTATCCGCAGTCTTTCCCGCCGCCCGGTCCGGAGCGCCATGCGCGCCCTTTTAGGCAATTCGCGGACAAAGAGGATCCCGTTGGCGATCGCGGCGATCGCGATGCCCGCCGCGACCGACCCGAGGACCAGCACGATCGCCGGGACTTGAAACGAAAGGGACTGGGTGAGACGGAGATGGACGTCCTGAGGGTTCAGGAAGGCGATATAAACGGAGAGAAACGCGAACGGCAAAAAAACCGCGATGAGCCTCAAAGACACTGGGACCGCTCCGTGAAGTCAAACGCGTTGAAAAAGCCCTTCCGCCCGGAACGGCGGCGTGTCGCGCCAAACCGTTCCGCCCCGGCGCAAGCGCGAGGCGGCGTTGCCTCCGGGCGCTTGCCCGGCGCCGCCGTTCCGGGGCAGTCCCCGGCCAGCGTGGCGCCAAGGTTTTACTGTAGCTGGCTCGGTATCAGTTTTTCCTTTTCGATTTCGCTAAGGCACTCGACGCAATATTTCGCGAACGGCACGATGTTCAAACGCGCCTCGGGAATGGATTTTTCGCATTTCTGGCATATCCCATAAACGCCTTTTTTAATGGCGCCGAGGGCTTCCTCCACCTGCTTCAGTTTTTCCCAGTCCTGCTCGCCGAGGTTCAGCATCAATTGGCGGTTATAGGTCCGCGTGGCGTCGTCGTTGATGTCGGCCACGATGTCGGAGAATTCCTCTTTGTTCGTTTTCAGGTTTCTGGCCACGTCTCCGACGAGGGAAGCGCGGATCTCCTCGAGCTTCGCTTGAAATTTTGGGACTTTGTTGGTATCCATTAGAACCGAGACTCCTTTGAAATGAAAATTACCGCCCTGCCGCCTTGATCACCGGGACGTCGCCCCACAACCGCTCGAGGTCATAGTGGTTCCTAACGTCTTTTTGAAACACATGGACCACGACGTCCACTAAATCCACGATCGCCCAGGAACCCCCGGCATAACCCTCCAGGGCGACAGGCTTGTAATGGGCGCCGTATGATTTATCGAGGATTGAATCGACGATGGCTTGGACTTGGGTCTTTGAGTTACCGCTACAAATGATGAAGTAGTCCGTGAAATCCGAGCGCTTACGCAAATCCAAAATCAAGATGTCGAAAGCTTTTTTTTCAGCGGCGGCATCGACAATCAGCCGCTGAAGTCTGTTCAACCGTTTGTTCATTAAACGATGGGATGGGGCCGCGTTCGGTAAAGTTGATGTTCAATGATATAATGTTCGACTTCGGGTGGCAACATATTTTTGACTTCCAGGCCGTCGCGGACGCGCCTCCGGATTTCGCTCGACGAAATGTCCTTCGGGACGATCGCGAAAAAAAACGCGCGCATGCCCGTCTCGAGATTTTGGAGTTCGATCGTCTCCGCGGGCCCTCGCGCCGGGGCGCCGAGGGAGTATGTTGCGCCGGAGATTTCCTCGAGGGCTTCCTCCGGGTTTTTCAGCTCGTGCCCGGGCCGCGTCCCCACCAGCAGATGACACAAGCTCGTCAGCCGCCGCGGTTCCTTCCATGCCCCGAGGTCCTTGAACGTGTCCAGCCCCATGATCAAAAAAAACTCCGTTTCCGGGAATTCCGCCCGCAGTCGCTCCGCGGTGTCGACCGTGTAGGAAACGCCCGCGCGCCGAAGCTCGACCAGCGAAACGGCGAACTCCGGGTAGGGGCGGAGCGCCAGGCGCAACATCTCCAGGCGCCGCTCGGCCGGCGCGGGGGTTTGCGCGCGCTTGTGAGGGGACAGGTTCGCGGGGACGAAAAAGACCCGGTCCAGACGGAATTTCTCCCGCGCCGACAGCGCGATCGCCATATGGCCGTTATGTACCGGATCGAAAGTTCCTCCCAGGATTCCGACGCGTTCTTTTTTTTTGCCAGTCATTCGACGTTCCGTAGCCAGAGGCATGATCGACAATGGTCCGAGCGGAGGGCATTGTAACCGTAAAATCCGGAATGACGCAAAAGGAATGAATCCCCTCCGATCGATTTCAATGTAATGAAACGAATCGATCCATATCCAAATACTTATGATAAACGGGGTCTTAAAGGTTTCGCATGACCTTGACAACGGGAGACAATTTTTGTTTAGCATGTGACGATTTTTGTCGAAATCCCCAGCATTTTTATGGGTCAAATGTAAATCTAGCCCTGTCTTGTTTTATTTAACATATTGATATGAAATGCCATATTATATTTATCGGGACAGGTGGTCTGTGTTGGCGCTCATTTTGCTCTAGGAAGATTAAGAAGATTTTTTTGCAGGGTTTGCACAGGGGTTGAGGATTTAATTCATTAATTATAAGAGGAGGAGTGAGTATGCTGAAGCGTATGAGAAATGAAAAAGGTTTTACCCTGATCGAGCTTTTGATCGTTATCGCGATCATCGGCATTTTGGCCGCCATCGCCATCCCGCAGTTCAACCAATACAAGACCCGCGCTTACGATTCGGACGCCAAGGCGAACCTGCACAACCTGTATCTGGCTTGTAAGGCGTATTGGGCCGACACCACGTCCGCCGGCAGTTGCACCCTGGCGGTGGCCACAGGCACGTCCTACGGCTTCGTACAGAGCTCGAGCATCACGGCAACCGTCACCACCGCCACGCCGGAATCCTCGTTCGCCGCGACCGCCAAGCACGCCAGCTCCACCCGGACCTATACCGTGGATTCAAACGGCAATATAAGCTGACCCTTTTCCTTCAAGGTTATCGGTCCGGCCCTTTCCTTCGGGAAAGGGCCGGTCTCCTTGAAGCCCTCGATAAGAATGAAAATCTCCCCCCACATTCGCGCGGTTTTTTTTTAACGGTTGGCGCCTGGTCCCTGTACCTGGCCACGGTCTGTCCCGCCATCTATTTCCGCGATGCTCCCGAATTCGTCAATACCGCCTTCGCCTTGGGGATCAGCCATCCCGCCGGATTCCCCGTCTATAACCTGCTCGCCAAGGCGTTTACTTTCGTCCCTCTCGGTTCCGTCGCGTTCAAGGTAAACTTGTTTTCCGCGACCGCCGCGTGCCTCGCCCTGGGATGTCTTTATTGGACCGCCGTCCGGTTTTTGGTTTTTCTCCACGCGCGCGAGAACCCGGGCCGGTTTGCCGGTCCGGCCCTTCTGGCGGCGGGGTATCTCGCCGTTAGCCAGCCGTTCTGGTTCAACGCTTCGGTGGCGGAGGTCTACTCCCTGCACGCGTTTTTCGTTTCCCTGCTGGTCCTCCTGTTTTTGTATTGGCGGGAGAAGGGGGACTTCCGTTATCTCCATGCCGCCGCCCTGGTCTACGGGTTGAGTTCCGGGAACCACGCGACGGTCGCCTTCTTCCTGCCCGCCGTCCTGGTCCTGTTCTTTTCCTGGACGCCCGCAATAATCCGGAGCGGCGCGGGACAAACTCCGGGAGGCGCCGTTAGTTCAGGTAGCGCGCCGGCATATGCAATGGATTCAAATCCCCCCTTGCCCCCCTTTGACAAAGGGGGGATGGGGGGATTTGACAAGGGGGGAAAAATAATGCCGCTCGTGAGGCATCTGGGGATCTGCGTCCTGTTCTTTCTGGTCGGGTTTTCGGTGTACGCTTATTTGCCCGTCCGGTCGCACGCGGAACCTTCCTTCGACTGGGGGAACCCGGAGACCGCGGCGGGATTTCTTTATCAGATCACGGACCGGAAAGACGCCGGGACGCATTTCAAGTCCATGACCGGAGACCGGCGGGAAGCCGGCGGCCAAACCGGGTCATTCGCCGATTCGGCAAAATCCCGGCTGGGAGCGGTTTTCCATAAAATCCCGCTGGTGGTTTGGGCCCTGCTGACCGACCTCGAGGACCATCTCTCGCCGGTGTCCGCCGTTGGGTTTCTGGCGGGGGCGTTTTTATGTTGGCGGAAAAGCCGGCCGTTGTTCTTTTTTTTGGTCCTCGTTACGGTCTTCAACGTCGCTTTTTTCGTCAAATGGGGACGCGAAAGCTTTTTCCCCTCGTACGTGGTCGCTACTTTATTCACCGCGGCCGCCATCCATTATGTTTTGGATCTCCCGTTCTTGAGAGGCGGGGACGGTCCGCGCCCCGGCCAGCGCGACGCTGGGGTCGAATGGCCGAGCGCGGATGGCGCCGGGCAAACGCCCGGAGGCGACGCCGCCTCGGCGCCGGGCAAACGCCCGGAGGCGACAGGCCATGTCTCAACTGCCCTCGATGACGCTTGTTCGCCATCTCGGCCAAGCCCGTTGGATCCAACGCGCACGTTGGCGCGCGGCGGGAATATCCGCGGCGATACGCCGTCCGGGGCGTTCCCCGGCCGGCGAGGCGCCGGAGCCAACGGGCTTGACTCGGATGGCGAGCGGGCGTTGTCGAGGGCAATCCGGGTTCGGCCATTTCGTTCCGGGGCGTTCCCCGGCCGCGTCGACTGGCGGCGGATCGCCTGGGCGCTTTTGGTCCTGCTCATACCCTGGTCGATATTCAAGAACTATTACGCCGTCGACCGCTCCCAGCATTATCTTGCCGAGCCTCTGGCGGCCAAAATTTATCTGACGTTGCCGGACCGCGCGGTTTTCGTCCCGGGCCTGTCCTGGTTCAACTACTACTACAGCCAGGACGTCGCGCGCCTCCGGGACGACGTGACCGCCGTCAGCGCGTGGGACCTCCTTTCCGAGAACCCGCCCGCATGGCTGACTCCCAGGAGATTTCCCGACCTGGATCTGCCAGACGCGGCGCGGCGCCGTTTCAACACGCGGGAGCAAATCGCGGAATATATCGAGGAGACGTTCCGCGGAAACGGATCGGCGCGGCCCGTCGTGGTGGAGCAAAACGAAACCTTCTACGAACAGACGACGCTGGCCGGCCAACTCCGGCCCTACCGAAACGCATTATTGCTGTACGACCCCTCTTCCGGACCGGGAACGGCCGGTATCCGGGACCCCGGCCAGCGTGCCGCTGGAGCCAACGAGCTCGACTCGGCTGGCGAACAAGCGTCATCGGGGGCGATCTGGACCCGGCCATCCCGCGCCGGGGCGGAGTTCGAGGAGTTCAAGAAATTTCTGGAGGAGGACCTGGCGCAACCCGGCGTGGCCGTGGACCAGGAGTGGCTCACCCTGCCCTATTTTCTGATTCATTCGTTCCGCATGTATTACCACGACACCCGGCGCTATTCCGA
The DNA here is from genome assembly GCA_016217765.1 of Nitrospinota bacterium. Classification (GTDB taxonomy): domain Bacteria; phylum Nitrospinota; class Nitrospinia; order Nitrospinales; family JACRGP01; genus JACRGP01. Next base: position 6,466 of record JACRGP010000045.1, read on the forward strand.
GGAGCGGGAGGTCCTCCGGCTGATGAACGAATTTTTGGGCAAGCGCGACGCGGCCTGGCAGTTTCAAATGGCGGACAACCTGGTCCTGGACGGCAAACTCGAGGAGGCTGGCCGGCATGTGGAAACGTTGCGGAATGTCTTCGCGGGCAGTCCGGAGGCGTGGATGGCCGAGGGCCTTCTGGCCCGCGCCGGGGGCGCGCCGGAAGACTCCGTCCAGCCGTTTCTCAAGGCGGCGGCCTTGAGTCCGGGAGACTACCGGCCCCGCTACGAACTGGCCGAGGCTTACCGCCAAATGGGCGAGCCCGAAAGGGCCTTGCCGGAACTCGACGCGGCGTTTAAAATGATTAAAAACGTCCGGGAACTGTCCCTGGTCCGGCAGGCGCGAATTTCGACGGGTTCGACGAAAGAGTCCAAACAGGCAAATTAAGAGCGTCTAACAAAGCGTCGCCTCCGGGCGCTTGCCCGGCTTTTCACCCCCACCTGACCTCCCCCTTCAAGGGGGAGGAAGTTATGGGGAACTTCATTTTGTTAGACGCTCTAAGAAAGGGCCTCCCATGTTCGGCAATAAAAGAGTCGCGGTCGTCGTCCCGGCGCATAACGAGGAGAAGTTGATCCCGCGGGTCCTGGAAACCCTTCCCGGCTGGGTGGACTGCGTCGTCGTGGTCGACGATTGCAGTGCGGACAAGACGGCGGAAAAAGTCCGGCAACGCGCGCAGGAGGACCCGCGCGTATGCCTCGTCAGCCATCCGGCGAACCGCGGCGTGGGCGCCGCCATGGCCTCCGGCTACCGGGCCGCCATGGAAAAAAACTGCGACGTCGCTGTCGTGATGGCCGGCGACGCGCAGATGGACCCGGCGGAACTGCCGGACATCGTCCGTCCCGTGGCCGAGGGAAGAGTCGACTACGCCAAGGGCAACCGCCTGTTCTACGGCAAGGCGTGGGACCTCATCCCCCGGACGCGCTACATCGGCAATTCCATCCTCTCCCTGCTCACCAAGATCGCCAGCGGCTACTGGCACGTCGCCGACTCCCAATGCGGTTACACCGCCATTTCCCGCGAGGCGCTGGCCTCGATGGACCTGGACGCGCTGTATCCGCGGTACGGCGTCCCGAACGATATGCTGGTGAAGCTGAACATCGACAACCGCCGGGTATGCGACGTCCCCATCCGGCCGGTGTACAACGTCGGAGAGGTTTCGGAAATCCGCGTCCCCCGCGTGGTCGTCGCCATCTCCAGGCTCCTGGCGCGGAGTTTCTTCAACCGCCTGGTGGAGAAATACGTCATCCGCGATTTCCATCCGATGATCTTCTTCTATGTCCTGGGTTTGGTCGCTTTCCCCGCCGGGTTTCTCTCGGGGACCTATCTCTGGTTGTACCGGGTCTTCACCGGCCCGGTTGCCGCCACCAGCGCGATGTTCGCGGCCTTCCTGACCATATCGGGGTTGCAGTTCCTCCTGTTCGCCATGTTGTTCGACATGGAATACAATAAAAACCTGAGAGGCTGACCCATGGCCTCCCGGCGCGTTCGCCCATGAAGACGGTCGCGCGCCAGGCCGACAGGATTCCTCGTGTCGAAAATCGATAAAGACCTGCTTGCGGCTACGGCGCTCGCCGTCCTCCTCGCGGGATTTTTCTCCCCCATTCTGCTCGAGGGGAAGACCGTTTTTTACCGGGACTTCACCGGCCTGGTGTATCCCGTGAAGTTTTTCATCGCCCAATGGTACAAGGCAGGCGTCCTCCCATTTTGGAACCCGATGGCGTTCAACGGCGAGCCCCTGCTGGCGCAGATGGTCCCCGGCGTGTTGTATCCGCTCAACCTCGTGTTTTTCCTGGGCGGTTTCACGGCCGCGTTCAATTGGTTTTACGTTATACAGTACGCCATCCTGGCTTTTTCGACCTACGGGTTGTTGCGCTATTTTAAAATTTCCCCGCTGTCGTCGCTGTGCGCCTCCGTTTCCGCGGTCGTGAGCGGATTCTTCCTGTCGTTGAGCGGCGTCAACACGACTTTTTTTTCGGCCGTCTGGTTCCCGGCCACCTTCCTGTGCGCGCAAAAGTATCTCGTGGACCGCAAGGTTTGGTTTTTCCCGCTGTCCGCCGTCTCCCTGGCGTTCCAGACGCTGGGGGGAAGCCCCGAGGCATGCGTCTTCACCGTCCTGGTCCTGTTCGCCCACGCGGTTTACTTCGCCCCGGAGGAGGGCCGTTGGCGGGAGACCCTGCGGCGGACCGTTCTTCTTACGGCCCACGTCCTGGCGGCGCTGGGGTTGGCCGCCCCGCAACTCCTCCCCACTTACGCCCTGGTCAAGGAATCGCTCCGTAGCGCGGGATTCGATTTCGCGGACCACGCCGTCTGGTCCCTGCAACCCCAGGCGTTGACGTCCCTCGTACTGCCGGAAGACCTGGGAAGGTTTCTGGAACGGGAGCATGTGGAGAAGGTCCATTTCCATTCCATCTACGTCGGGTTGTTCGCGGCGTTTTTCATGGGCGCCGGGATTTTGTTTTACCGGAAAAAGGAAATCCGGTTCTGGCTGGCGATGTTTGGCGCGGGGATTTTTTTCGCGCTCGGGAAATACAATCCCCTCTATAAATATTTTTACGACTGGGTCCCCATTTTCCAAAAGTTCCGCTACCCGGAAAAGTTCTACCTGATCTCGGCGTTCAGCCAGATTTTCCTCCTTGGGTTCGGAATGGACGCGCTTGTCAACAGCGACCGCGAAAAGGCCCTTCGATTACGTCCGTTTTTCGTCCTCCTGTCGATCGTCGCGGGCGCCGTCCTGTCCGCCGGTCTCTGGCAGGCGGATAAACACCCGGCGCCGTCGCTGGCATTCCTGGCGGCGTTCGGCGCGGGCTATTTCCTGTACCGTTCGGGGAAGATGCGGGCCGGGGGGGTGAAGGCGCTTCTGCTGGCGCTGGTCCTCGCCGATTTGCTGTCGCGGAGCGCAGGCGTATTGCCGTTGATCGACAAGAGCTTTTACGACGATCCGCCCCCGACTGCGCGGGAAATCGGCCTGGACAAGGACCATTTTCGCGTCTATACGGGCAAGGTCCGCGGCAACCCGGAGGAAATCGCCTTTCCCGCCGGGATCAACGTCCGGCAACGGCAACTGGTCTTTAAACAAAGACTGCTTCCTTATCGCGGCATGATCTACGGGATCAGTTATCCCAACGGGATGTTGGGCAACGCCTTGCAGTTGAACGACCCGTCGCTGTGGGCGGAGGTCTTCGAGAAATCCCCGCCGGAGAAACGGTTGCGGATTTTGAAACGCGGCAACGTCCGGTACTGGATCGACGGCGACGCGCCGCCGGAAACGGCGGAGGGAAATCCTTCCATAATAGCCGAACCCCCTTTGAGAATCCTCGACGACGCCTTGCCGAGGGCGTTCCTCGTTCCCAACGCCCGTCTGGGCAAGGACCCCCATTTGCTCAACACGTACTATGACGAAACGTTCGACCCCAGGGCGGAGGTTTTGTTAAGCGAAAAACCGGGAGACAAATCCCCCCTGGCCCCCCTTTATCAAAGGGGGGATGGGGGGATTTTGCAACAAGGAAGAGAACTTTCCGCCTCGGCGCCAGCCAGCGTGCCGCTGGACCCAATGCCGCCTCCGGCTGGCGCCGAGGCGGAAGTCGCTCCCCCTTGCAAAGGGGGCCGGGGGGATTTACCTCCGGGAGCTTGTTCCCCGGTGGGCGAGGCGCGTATTGAGTTATACAGCCCCAACCGCGTCGTCGTGCGGACGCGCCAGAACAGCGACGGGTTCCTCGTCCTTTTGGACGCGTATTTCCCCGGTTGGACGGCGACCGTTGACGGCAAGCCGGAGCGCATCCTGCGCGCCAACCATTTTTACCGCGCCGTGAAACTCGGGCCGGGCGAGCACGCCGTGGAGTTCTCCTATGTCCCTCCCGGATTTCGCGAGGGCCTCGCCGTTTCCGGCGTCACCGTTGTCGTTCTGCTCGTATCGGTCGCGGCGGTCCTGTGGCGAAGGAAAGTCCGTCCGGTTTGATTTTCTCCCCATAATCCGGACAGTTTAAAAACGGTCAGGTCAAGTTCCCTCTTGGCGCTCCCGGTAATAAACAGGCGAAGGGTCTCGATGAGGCGGGTTTCCTTGCGCTGTTATGCATTTACCAGTTCGACGCGCAGGCGTTTCCCCAGAACGCCCGCCGCCTTGTTCATGGTAAGCAGGGTCACGGAGGTATTGCCGGAATCCAGCAAGCGGTCCAAGGCCGCCCGGCTGGTCTTCATCTTCCTCGCCAGCGCCGTCTTGGTCATTTTTTTCCTGGCCATGGCCTCTTTCATCTGCCAGGCAAGGACCCGCTTGACGGCAAGGGCTTCGGCTACCGCAAGGGTCCCGTCTTCCTCCAGCAGGTCGTCCAGCCTCGATCCGATAGGTTTCTTGTTCCTCACTTTTCAGTCTCCACGGAGAGGCGCCATTGCAAGTCCGGTTTTCCCTTCTCCCCTGACGGGAGCGCCCGCGGGGCGACAGGTCAGGATGAGGGGAGAGAAATTTGGAGCGCTACGCGTCCTCGCGTTGCATGCAAAGCCGGGAGGCTTTGCACTCCATAAAATAAAAAAACCGCTTATCAAGCGCGCCCAACTGGGGCGCCTGTCAGGCGAATATCATCGCTAATCACGCTACTGATACTCGTTGAGTTTGTTGCGCAGGGTGCGGATGCTGATGCCGAGGAGTTCGGCGGCCTTGGTTTTGTTGCCGTGGACTTCGTCGAGGGTCTGGAAGATCAGTTCCTTTTCCATGTCGTAGATCGTGCCGCGGAATTTGGCCAGGGTTTGGGCGTCCTTGGTTTCCGTGAACGCCGCTTCCTCGTCCATGAACAGGTCGGACGGCAGGAGCGTATTGCCATGGCATAGAAGGACCGCGCGTTCGACGATGTTTTCCAGCTCGCGCACGTTGCCCGGCCAGCGATATTTGCCGAGGATGTTCAGGGTCTCGCCGGCGATGGAGGCGATGTTTTTGTCGTTCTCCTTGCAATGGCGCTTCAAAAAATAATCGGCCAGGACCGGGATGTCTTCCTTGCGCTCCCGGAGCGGCGGGACCTTGAGCGGGATGACGTTCAGCCGGTAAAACAGGTCCTCGCGGAATTCCTTGTTCTGGACTTTCTTCCGTATGTCGCAATTCGTGGCGGCGACGACCCGCACGTCGACCGGGATGGGTTCCCTGCCGCCGACCTTGTCCACTTCGTGCTCTTGCAGGACGCGCAGTAGTTTCGCTTGCAGGGGCGGGCTCATTTCCGCGATCTCGTCGAGGAGCAGGGTGCTTTTGTGGGCGAGCTCGAATTTCCCCTCCTTCCGCGATGTGGCGCCGGTGAACGCGCCTTTTTCATGGCCGAACATCTCGGTCTCCAAAAGTCCTTCCGGCAGGGCCGCGCAGTTGACCGCATGGAAGGGTCTTTCGGACCGGAGACTGCATTGGTGGATATAGCGGGCGAACAGCTCCTTGCCCGTCCCCGTTTCGCCGATGATGAGGACGGTCGATTTGCTGTAGGCCACTTTCTCCACGAATTCCAGCAGTTTCTGCATTTCCTTGTTGGCGGTGACGATCCGGCGTTCGGCGGTTGCCGGTCGCGACGGTTGTTCGGCGGTTGCGGCCTGGGCCGGGAGCCGCTCGGCCTGGCTCATGAAGGCCCGGCTGACCGCCGAGTCGAGGACTTCGGCGGAGAACGGTTTCAGCAGGTAGTCGAACGCCCCGGCTTTCATGGTCTCGACGGCGTTGTCGATGTCGCCGTAGGCCGTCATCACGATCACGCCGGTCCGCGGCGAAATCTCCTTGACGGCGCGCAGGAGTTCCAGCCCGGTCATCCTGGGCATGCGCACGTCGGTGATCACCAGGTCGAACGCGGCGCCCTCCAGTTTCCTCAGGGCTTCCTGGCCGTTTTCGGCGGAGTCCAGTTGATATCCGCCGCGCTTCAAGGCCGTATTGAGGGCGATGCGCATTTCGCTTTCGTCGTCGACGATCAGGATTCTTCTGCCGGAGTTGTCTTTCATCGCTCCTCGTCCCAACACGGTATTTTGACGGTGAACGTGGTCCCCCGGCCCTCGGCGCTGTCCACGTCGAGCGCGCCTTGATGGGCCTTGACGATGTTGTGGGCGATGGCCAGGCCCAGGCCCGTCCCCTTGTCCTTGGTCGTGAAGAAGGGGTTGAATATTTTCGGCAGGCAGTCCGGGGGGATGCCCACGCCGGTGTCGGAAACGGCGATGGTGATGAACTGGCGCGGCGCCGGGGATGCCCCCGGGGGCAACGCCGCGTCGGCGGTTTTCCGCGTGGTCAGGCGGAGTTCTCCGCCGTCCGGCATGGCCTGCACGGCGTTGCGGATGAGGTTCAGGAAGACCTGTTTCAACAATTCGCTGTCGGCCTTTGCCAGGGCCTCGGCGTCGAACTGGCGGACGATCCGGATCGAGTCCGGCAGGACGACGTCCGACCAGAATTCGAGGATCTCGGTCAGCAGGCGGTTGATGTCGCATTTCTGCCGGGAGGGTTGCGGCGAACTGGCGAACAGGAGGGCGTTGGAGATGATCCGGTCCATGTTGTGGACGCCGGAGCAGATGCGCTCGGCAAGCTGTCTTTTCTCGTCGTCCCCCTTGAGGTCTTCCTTCAGCAGGGAGGCGAACAGCTCGATGCTCCCCAGGGGGTTGCGGATTTCATGGGCGATCCCCGCCGCCATTTCTCCCATGGCGCGGAGCCGTTGGTTGCGTTGCGCCTCCTCCTCCAGCCGTTTGAGCTGGGTGACGTCCTGCACGAGGACCACGGCGCCGATCGGGTTCCCGTCCGCGTCCAGGGCGGGCGAGGCGGCGACCCGGATGTCGATCTTGCGCCGGTCCGGGGCGACGAACTCGCGGTCCATGTCCGAGGGGTCGGCGGACGGCCGGGCGAGCCGGGCGGAGACGATTTCGAAAAAATCGGGGGAGAACGCCTCGCGGACGTTTTTTCCCCGGCATTGGCCCGGCGAATGGCCCGTGATGGAGCCGAAGGCCTTGTTGCAGGTGGTGATCCGGTCCTGGCGGTCCACCACCATGACCCCGGTGGTCAGGCTTTCCAGGATATTGTTCAGGTAATTCTTGACGTCTTCTTTTTCCTTCAGGTTTTTTTCCAGCTCGGCGTTCTTCTCGGCCAGTTCCAGGTCCAGGGCCTGGACCCTGGCTTGTAAAATATCGTAGGAGTTTTGCAGTTGCTGGGTGGCCTCGGTGAACGATGCGAACGCCCGTCCGAGAATCTCGATTTCTTTTTTGCGCTCGTCTTCCGCGGAGGGGGTTTCCGCCATGGGCAAACCTGGGCAAGGTTTCAGGGTTGGGGCCAATCTCATGACACATTATAAAAGATTATAAAAGATCTTTATATTTTTTTTCCCAATCCATCACCTTGAGTTTGGACTCGGCGGCTTTTTTCAACAGCTCGTCGACCGATTCCGATTTGATCAAACCGTTGAGTTCCGCCTCGGCCTTGTCTTTTTCCTTGAGCTTTTCCATGCTGTCGGCGAGCATGTAAACGTTCCAGTCCCTGAGCTCGTGTTCGGGGAAAAGGGTCTTGGCCGTTTTCAAGGCTTCCCGCGCGTTATCGTAGTCCTTGTTCTTGTAATACGCGATCCCCAGCTTGTAGTACGCGTCGGGCACGAACTCGGGGATGACCCGGGAGGAGCGGTCGTACGCATCGACGGCGTTTCGATATTCGCGGACCGCCTCCGGCAACTGGTCCATGTCGGCATGGGTTTCCCCCAGCAGGTAATAAATCCCGGCCTTGTTGCCGGGGGTCCGGTCCAGGAGTTCCCTGTAGGTTTGGACCGCCTGGCCGTATTGACGCTTGCCCTTGTAGGCGTTGGCGAGCAGTTGCATCGCCTCGTTGGTCTTCGCGGTCTGTGGATACTTGTTTAGAAAGGTCCGCGCGACCAGTTCCGCCTCGTCGTAATTCCCCTGGTCGAGGTGCATGAGTCCCAGGTCGAGGAAAATCCGCTCCGAGTAAATGCCCTTGGCGTCGGCTTTCTTGACCTTCTCGTAATATTTGACGGCTTCCTGATACATCGACACCGCCTGGTAGGCCTCGCCGATCTGGACCAGCGTTTTCAAGTTGTCGATGTCGCCGATGGACAAGCTCTGGAAGTCGCTGTAGGAATACAGGATGGGGAGGAACCCGGTCTGTTTGGAAAACCGGTCCACCAGCAGGACGAGGGCCTGCCTGATGTATTTCCGCGCTTCGGCGTGGAACCTGGACTCCTTCTCCAACGGCAAAAGCTTTTTGAACTGGTCGATGGCCTCCAGATACCGCTCTTCCTGGAGGAAAGCCAGTCCCCTGCTGAGCGTGACCTCGGCGAGGATGTCCCGGTCCGCCGCCGCCTCGAAAACTTTTTTATAGGTCTTGAACGGTTGATAGTATGCGGTCGCGTCGAAGATGAGGTCGCGGATGGGCAGGGTCGAATCGCGGATTCCGATGTCCGCCAGGCGGACCGTCCCGTATTGCGATTCGCGGCTTCCCGGACTTCTCCGGGAGGATTCGTTGAAGACCTCCAGGCTGGACAGGTAGTTCTCCTCGATAAAATAGGAGTCTCCGATCCGGTTGAGGGCCTTGTGGGCGATTTCCTGGTCCGGGGCGAGGTTGATCAGGTCGAAGAAATGCGAACGCGCCAGCCGGTATTGTTTTTCGCGAAAATAGATCTCCCCCATGTTGAACAGGATTTTCGGGTCCTCGTGGATGAACGGCAACCAGCGCTCCTCCGCGTCCTCGTAGATTTCCAGGGCCTTGGCGAGGTTGCCTTGCTCGTAATTCCAGTGGGCTATCTTGAAGGCGGCTTTCCGGGCGCCCTCGTCTTTCGGCGAATTCGCCAGGATCGCCTTGAACGCCGTATAGGCTTCGTCGTATTTTTCCTCCTTCATCAACAAGGAGGCCAGGCCCAGTTGCCGGGAAGGGTTGTATAAGCTGTTGGGGATGGCGCGTATCCCCTGTTCGTAAAGGGTCCGCGATTCGAGAAAGTACCCCAGCTCCTCATAGAGATAGGCCAGTTTCAATAACGCATGGTCCTGGAATCTGGAATTTGGATATTCCCTGACGGCGAATTGATAAGCCTTGAAGGCCTTTTCGTAAATGGGATGTCTGTCCGCCTGCGCGACGTGGAACCGCGCCTCGGCGAGCAGATAAGCGGCGTCCTCCAGGTATTTGCTCTTGGGGTAGGTTTTCCTGAACTTCTTGAACTGTTGGGCCGTCTCGGCATATTCCTTGTTTTGAAAAGACTTGAGAGCGGCCTGATAGTCCTCCCAGCCGTTGACGAGTTTTTCCTCGGTTTCTTTTTTCAGGATTTCCTGGGCCTGTTCCCGGGTCATCCCGGAGATGCGGGTTTTTTCCGCCTCGCCTTTGGCCGCGGGTTTGCCCGGTGGCGCGAGCTTGCCGATCCGGGTCTTCACGAAGGGTCGATCGACCCCTTTCAAATCAAGCACGATCCGCGGGGGGTCGGCTTTGACGAGATGGATGAACCGGCTGTTCTGGTTTTTCAGGAAGAGGTCGATCGCCACCGCCCGCCCATCCTGGCGGACCTCGATCTTTTCGAGGTTTTTGTCCTTGAAGACCCGCGATTGGGCCTTGGGCCCGAGGGTGGAATCGGCCAAAACAAGGGAGATTTTCTTATTTAAAAAATCGGCGCGCACCCGGTAAGGCGCCGGCGAGCTCAGGTTGACGAAAATCCGCGTGTATTCGGGATGGCCGCCGATCCGGATGCTCTCGACCCGCGCGCCGCCGGAGCCGGACAGGCCGCCGGGCGAAGTTTGGGCGTTGCCGGACGCAACGCCGAGGAACAGAAACAGCGCCGCCTGAAACGCGATTTTCCCAAGAACCGATTTTTGTCCGGGCATCATATTATTTATCGATGGATAACGGCCGTCGATTCAATTTGCCTTAGAGCGTCTAACAAAATGAAGTTCCCATAACTCCCTCCCCCTTGAGGGGGAGGTTAGGTGGGGGCGCCGGGCAAACGCCCGGAGGCGACGCGGCGATGACGCTGACGCGATCGCCGAAATGCGAATCCCCCCGGCCCCCTTTGCAAGGGGGAGCTACATCCCGCCTCGGCGTCAGCCTGAGGCGGCGTCGGGTCCA
>JACRGP010000044.1 GCA_016217765.1 Nitrospinota bacterium
GCCGCCCCGCGCTTGCGCCGGGGCGGTAATGAATCCGGCGTCACGCCGGCCGCCCTCGGCGTCAGCCTGAGGCGGCGTCGGGTCCAGCGTTCACGCTGGTCACCCTCCCCCAGCCCCTCCCCAGCGTGACGCTGGACTCAATAGGCTCGGCTCCGATGGCGAATGGGAGTCATCGGGGGCAATCCGGGCTTGGCCATCCCGCTCCGGGGCGTTCCCCGGTCAAGGGAGGGGAGGTATTTGTGTGTCCAGACAATCGGTTTATTTTATTAGACGCTCTTAGGCCGGAGGCGTCAAACCTCGGCGAGGAAACTTTCCTGGACCTCGGCCATCATTTCGTCCAGCCGTTGCGTGATGACGGGCAAATGCGTTTTCTCCGAAAGCCCGATTTGTTCCCAGGAAATCGTCTTCAGGGCCAGGTCCGGGTCGTCTCCGCCAAAGTCGATCTCGGAACAATGCGCCAGGGCGTCGGCGGCCTGAACGATGCGGAGCGCGGGCAATTGCCTATGGATGGGCAGGTTCCCGTGATGGTATTGAACGATCTCCACCAGGTTTCCCGGAAGCTTCCACAGCTTTAACAAGCCGGCGCCGATGATCGCGTGGTCGAAACCCATGACCTGGCGTTCGGCTTCGTAAAGGCCGCAACGATTCGTCCGGCTCAAGTCAAGGGCCTGTTTTTCCAGAGAGGGGATTTTTTTGCAAAGGACCAGGATGCCGAGATCGTGTAGCAAACCCGCCGTGAACAACCCTTCCGGGTTCGATTCCTGCTTCAGGTTTGCGATGATGCGCGCGGCCAGCCCGCAACTCAAACTGTGCTCCCAAAAAGTCCGCATGCTGATGGTTTTTCCCGGAATGTTTCTGAACAGCCGGATCACCGCGGTCGACAGGACGAGGTCCAGCAATTGGTTCGTGCCGATAATGCTCGCGGCGTGAGGGATGGAATCGATCCTGGAAGGGAACCCGTAGAACGCGCTGTTGACGATCCGTAGCAGGCGGGCGGAAAGGCCGGGATCGAGGGCGATCAACTCCCCGATTCCCTCGAATGTGCTGTCGGGCGATTCGACCGCTTCTCTCAGGCGGTAAAATACCTCCGGCAAGGAGGATAAGGCGTCGTCTCCCTCCAACAATACGCTGATATCCACGGTCATGTTTTCCCCGGCGGTTTTTTATCCCCGGTATAAAAAAGAGCCGGGACGAGTTTTGATATTTGGTTCGGTATGCTCAATTTTGGCACAAAATGGGGCCATGGAGAAGCTTTTTCGAGAACAGAGAGCGTCATTCCCGCCAGCGCGGAAATGACGGATAGGCAGGCGAAAATTATCCGTGAATCGAGGTCCCTCAAGAGGGATTGGTTTTCGCGGCGCCGGACAGTCCATAATTTTTTCTGCGGAAAAGGGCGTTTCTCCTGCTGACCAGCCGGTCCAGGAACAACAGTCCGTCCAGATGGTCTATTTCGTGTAGCGCGGCCCGCGCTTCAAATCCTTCCATCCGGTACAGACATTCCCTGCCGTAGGAGTCGAAAGCTTTTAGCGCGATCTTCTCGGCCCGGGCCACGTTGCCGGTATAATCGGGAACGGAGAGGCATCCCTCGCGTCCGACGGCGGACCCGTCCGCGCGGACGATTTCGGGGTTGATCAGCGTCAGCCGGCCATTGTTGGGGACCTGGGGTTTTCCGGAAACGTCCAGGACAACGATCCTCTCGAAACGGCCGGCCTGCGGGGCGGCCAGGCCGACGCAACCGGGGTGGGCGAGCAGGGTCTCCTCCAGGTCCGCTATGAAATCGCGGAGCGGCGCGTCGAAGCTCGATACGGGCGAGGATGTTTGTTTCAATCGCGGGTCGGGATAAGTCAGGATGTCGAGAACGGCCATCGGGTCTGGGGTTTGGTTGCAAAAACGAGCGTTACAAAAATGCCGCCCTTCGACGGGCTCAGGGCGACAATAGGGCCGTCATGCTACGCTTGTCGAAGCATGACCCGTTTGCGCGAGCATAGGCAACCAAGCCCTAGCCCAGCAAAGTGTCGATCGGCGCGATCTGGACTTCGATGTTTTTTTCCTTCGTCAAAGCCTCCATGATCCGCTTGACCTTGTCGGCGCCGCCTTCGGCATGGCCTTCGATGTGCATGATATAGATGGGGCGTTGGGAAGACCCTCCCACGTCGGACTCCAGGTCGAGGATGTTCAGGCCCGCCTCGGCCAGGGCTCCCGTGACCTCGGCCACGATGCCGGCCCGGTCGGCGCCGTATACGCTGACGCGGACGTTCGGTTCGACGTGGCGGTGCAGTTCCCCTTCGATCGGGTCGATGTGCAGGCGGAGGGCGAGGCCGCCGGCGACCGGGGCGACGATTTTCTCGAGGGCCTCCGGCGGACCCTCGTATTGGGTCATGAGCATGACGGCGAAATTGCCGCCCAGGCGGGTCATCGAAGCCTCTCCAAGGTTGGCCCCGCCCCGGTACAACGCGGCGCTGACCTTGGCGACGATGCCGGGCCTGTCTTTTCCGACCAACGTCAACATGAACCAGTTTTTCATCGCGCGGCCTCCGATCGCGAAAGGGATTGGATAAGTTGGCAAAGGGAACTTTCCCTCATTGAAAAAAGCTTGTCAACGGTTAAATCGGCGCGATACTGTCCGCCAGGGGAGTATGCGGGATATCGATAGAGGGTCCATGTTTTTGAAAGGAGCCAATCCGATGCAACGCAAAAGCGTTAATATTTTAATCGACGCGCCGGCCTTTGCCTTTTTTGTGTTTTCGATCGCCGCCGGGCGGGTTTTAAAATACGTTCTTCCGCCCGGAAGCGGCAGGAGGTTTGTCTCCGGAGAAGGCCGGGAGGCGGCGGAAAAAACGGTTTCTCTATTGTGGGGTTTCTCGCGGCACGAGTGGGGCGACATCCATTTCCGGATCGCCGTCGGAATCATGGCCCTCCTGGCGGCCCATCCGGCGTTGCATTACAAGTGGGCGGTCACGGTCTTGAGGGGCCAGACGCCGGAGGGTTCGGGCGCTGGCGCGGGAATATAAACAACGGGAGAAATAGCGAGCGCGTCGTGGCGCCGGCGATTTTTACCGCGGAGTCCGATGTTCCTCGTCAGCGACCCAAAATTTATTTTCCAGGGATTTGCGCTTTAAATTCCGCGATCCCTTCGTCGATCAGTTTTTGTGCCTCGTCAACCTCGGCGAACCCGCTGGTCGTTATCTTCTTGCCGGGCCCCTTATAATTCCTGAACCAGGTTTCCATAATCAAGGTAACGCCCTGGAATTGGCGTTCCAGTTCGGCGATGTTTTTCACTTCGCCAAAAGGGCCGCCGGGAACGACGGCGATCAACTTGTCGTCCCGTTCCCCCTTGTCCGTCATCCGCATGAGCCCGATAATGCGGGCTTTCACGGCTTGCCCCCGCTTGAACGCGGGCCCCAGGACCAGGATGTCCAGCGGGTCGCCGTCGCCGCCCATTTTTTTCGACAGGACGGTTTTGGGGAGTATTCCGTAATTCGCGGGATAGCCGAGGTATTTCACGACTCGCGGTTTTCCATCCAGCGTGTCCCAGACCATGTTCCCATCGGGTATCCTCACTTCCCATTTGTCGTTTGTGCCCGCCGGGATTTCTATCACCGCCGTAACCGTCCCATCCGGATTACGAGGTTCATGGCCTGAAAGAAAATTTTTCTCTCCTTCCAGGGTATATGGATCGAGCGCCTTGACCCCGGCGGCGAGACCCTCTAGAGGATTCGCATGGGAAAGCCCGGTCGAAACTCCAATCAGCAACATGACAAGAACGAGGAACGGCGTTTTCTTCATAGAAGGTTTTCTCCAAAAAATTCGTCTCAAGAGACGATAATACGGATTCGATAGGTTCGGGTCAGATAATTTCAGGTTTCCGGTTAGACTTTTTTGTGCAACACAGGGCACGGGCGTTGATTTTAAAAGTCCAGCGCAAAAAGAAAAGCCCCGCGGTGGTCCGCGGGGCTTTTCAAGAGCTTAGAGGAGCTTCCGTTAACTTGGCGTTAACAAGTTGCGACTCCGGAAGCTCCCTTTATACCGTGACTAGACAAGGGATCGCCTCCTTTCATCAGGGGGTTCATCAATACGCCGACCAGAGAGTACGTCCCGGGGCCGGGCCGTCCGGAGTCAAGCCTGTTGACTCCGGCGACACGCCAGCGACTCCCCTGGCGTCGCAGGCGTTAACGCTTCACTCATATACCCTAGACCAAGGGCGGAAAAAAATCAACGCCATTTCGCGCTCCGGATGGCCCGGGTTTTTCTGTTTGATTTCAAACGGTTCCAAGGGTAAATTTTGGAACTTGACAAAGGATCGAGGAGGTTTTATCATCTATTAAGGATAAAAAGATATAAATATCTATAATTGGCCCCGAACCGTGAAATTCAATCAAGACGCGGAGGAAGCGAAATGAGCGCAAAGACCCTGGATATTCATTCCACCATCAACGATTTTATCAAGCAAGACGTACGGCGAGCCGCCGTGTTCGAACGGTTGGGGATCGATTGTTGTTGCGGCGGGCAAAAGACGCTGGCCGAGGCCTGCGCCGGAAAAGGGCTCGACCCCCGCAACGTCCTCAGCCAGATATACGAGGACCAGCCTTCTCAAGAAATCCCGAAAACGGGGACCGACCTGAGAGACGCGACGTTGACCGAGTTGGCGGACCATGTCGAGCAAACGCACCATGTCCACGAGAAACAAGCCATGCCGCGCCTGGCGGACTTGATCGAAAAGGTCATGGGGCGGCACGGGAACGCCCATCAGGAACTCAAGGCGTTGAAGACGGCGTTCGACGCGCTCCGCTCGGACATGGAGCAACACATGATGAAGGAGGAGAAAATCCTTTTCCCCATGATCCGCAAGCTGGACGCGGACGTTACCGGGGAGTTCCATTGCGGGCCCATATCCAGCCCCATCCGCGTCATGCTCATGGAGCACGACCGGGCCGACGGGCTTTTGAAGGAGATCCGCCGGTTGACGGCGGATTATGCCGTCCCCGGGGACGCCTGCCAGAGCTATCGGACGATGCTTGATGAACTGAAAGCGTTCGAGGCCGACTTGCGGCTTCATATGCACAAGGAAAACGAATACCTCTTCCCGCGGACATTGGAGGAGGCGGGCGCGAAGTGAATCTCATCCTTAAAGGATAATCCCGGCAAGGCAATCAATCGATGTCTTGAATTTCGCCAGTAGCGTCAAAAAGCCGTAAGCCATAAAACAGAGAACCATCGAAACCTCCAAGTCCGACAGACTGCTAAGAGCGTCTAACAAAATGAGACGATGACTTGACGCTCCAATCGCTCCCCTCCCTCGACCGGGGAACGCCCCGGAGCGGGATGGCCAAGCCCGGATTGCCCCCGATGACTCCCCTTCGCCATCGGAGCCGAGCCTGTTGAGTCCAGCGTCGCGCTGGGGAGGGGGCTGGGGGAGGGTGACCACGCTGGACCCGATACCGCCTCAGGCTGACGCCGAGGGCGGCCGGCGTGACGCCGGATTCATTACCGCCCCGGCGCAAGCGCGGGGCGGCATTGCCCACCGGGGGCGTCCCCGGTGTCATCGCCGCGTCGCCTCCGGGCGTTGCCCGGCTTTTCATCCCCACCCGACCTCCCCCTTGCTCA
>JACRGP010000047.1 GCA_016217765.1 Nitrospinota bacterium
GAACAAAATCGTGTCCCCGATGCCGAAAGTCGCGTAGATCAGGATTTTCTCGATCCGTCCTGGATCGAACGGCAGGGTAGGCCGGGGAAGCAAAATGCTGGCGGCCGTTCTGCCGATCCCTAAGGCGATTTGCCGAATCATATTGGAGGCTCCCGGATATTCTTTACGCTATCTTTCGACAAAAGACAAGAATTCCCGCCAGCGCGTTTGCCAGTTGTTGGACAGGTGAAAATCCCCGCCGTTCAACGCGAGACCGTTTTCCGCGATGGCCCGCAGTTTTTGCGCGAACTCGCGGGCGCCGCCAGCGAGATGGACCCGGTCCCGCATGGCCCGGGCCTGGGGGATGGGCGTGGCGACGGCCTCCATCCCCTTGCAAAGATAATGGTAGAGCTTGTCCGGGTTGACGTACCGGGTGAGAACATGGTTTTGTACGTAGGGCAACAACCCGATGTCGTAATCGTTCAACAACTCGTCCAACTCTGCGTTTGAATAGGGACCGTGATAGACGACGTTGCTCCTCCGCGCCGCAAGCTCGTCCAACGCCGATTTTATTTTAGCGCTGTCGTCCTTGATCCAGCCGTGGAAATGGAAAGCGAAGTCCGGCAGAAGCTCCGCGAGGTCCGCCATCAGTCCGTAGTCGAACCGGGCGTCGAACGAAGCCAGGACCGCGACGCTTTTTCGGGGTTTGCCTCTTTTGCCCGCGGGTTGTAGATGCGACGCGTTGTCCAGGTGAAACGCTGACGGATAAACCTCGATCAGGTTTTGGGAAAGGACCATGACCTTGTCCGCCATTTTTCCGTTGAGCCAGTCCTTGATCTTTTTGATAAACAGGATTTTGCCCGTCGAATCGTAGAAAAAGTAGTCGAAGACATCGTATATCCATATCGAGTCGCGAAGGTTCCGGCGCAATAAAAAAGCCTTGTGGACGCAGTGGAAGGCCATCGAGTCGACGATGCACATCCGGTCGCCTTGCGCGAATTCCCGGATTTTCCGCGCCACATCGCCAATGGAAGCGTCGCAGGGAAGCGCAGTCTGAATTTCGCCTCTTCGCAGAAAATCGATTTGCTTCCCCCATTGGACGTACAACGTCCGCGTCCCCGATTCCTCCGCCGCCTCGCACAATCCCCGGCGGAAATAGCGCTGATAGTCGTTGAAACTCAGGACGGCCAGTTTCATGGCTTGTCGGCTTCCATGACCAGCGACTCGATCCGGTTGATGTCCTCCCCGATGACTTCGCCGTGCTTTTCGATACCGCGGAGGGCCAGGGTCCCGCTTTCCCCGACCTGGCTTGTCCGTATTCCGCAAAAGCCCGCGTCCGCCAGCAATCGCCAGAGATAAGGTCCGTTCATGACGAATTGATGGCCGTGTCCGTAAAATATCGCATTCATCGCCCGGACCGGGTCGGCGGGCAGGTTGTCGGAGAGACGTTTCCGGGACCACTCCGTGTAACGAAGCGATTCCTCCGAATCGGGGCGTTGTACCATGTCGATGAACGAATCGAGGTTGGGCGTGACGAGGCGTATCGTCCCGCCGGGTTTCAAAACGCGGTGGCAGTCCTTGAGGAACGACGCGATGGAAGGCAGGGGCAAATGCTCGATCAGGTGTTCCGCGAAGACGTAATCGAAAACGTTCGCGGGAAAGGGGAGGGGACGCGAAGCGTCAAGATGGACGGCGCCCGGGACCGGCAGGCTGTCGCAATTCAGCCATCCGGGCAGAAGGTTTCCGCCGCAACCCAGGTTCAAGCCCTTCATCCCGGGTTGTTCGAGATAACCGCGGATTTGCCGCGAAGGCAAGGCGGGGGCGATATATCTCCAGATCATCCGGTCCAGCCGCCGCGCGATTTTAGCAATAAGCTCGCTCATTTTACTTTGCGGTAACTGGGGCCCAAGGTTTTTGCAAGCAGTGTCGGGCTTGTTTCCAGGACCAGTAGGGCACGAACCACCCCGTGGTCAAAAGATGGGCGGCGAGGGTCCCCAGCGCCACGCCGATGGCCCCATAAACGCGGACCCAGATCAGCGACAGCGTCACGTTCAGGACGGCTTCGATGCCGCTGGCCCACACGACCGGCTCGTGCTTGCCGATGGAGTTGATGAACACTCCGCAGGCGTGCGTGATGCAATACGAAAACAGGGTCAGTATGAACACGTTCAGTATGGGTTTGGGGACGACGTTGTCCTCTCCCACCCATATTCTCAGGAACCGCGGGCCAAAAAAGAACAGCGCCAGCGCCGCCAGCGCCGCCAGGGCGATCGTCAACAGGACCGTTCTCCCGAACATGGAGCGGAGCTTCGCCATCTCATTATTATAATAACAGGAGGAAAAGCTGGGAGATAGGAGATCGCTGAAGTTCCAGATGAAGCGCATCGCGTAATCCGTCAGATTGTAGGCGATGGCGTAAACGGCCAGGGTCTCCATGGGCAGAAATACGGCGATGACGAGGTTGTCGCTCCTGAAAATGGCCATGGCCGACAGGCTGATGGCGAAATAGCCGAGGCTGGGCCGGAACATTTTTTTAACGATATCCCAATCGAATCCGCGCGGGGAAGGGACGAACCCCCAGTA
>JACRGP010000048.1 GCA_016217765.1 Nitrospinota bacterium
AGTTGGCGCAAATCATAGCGACATGGAGCGCCCGCCGCCCGCTACGATTGATGTTCCAGGACGAAGCGCGATTTGGCCGCATCAGCGACACGCGATACTGCTGGTGTCGTCGCCCATTGCGTCCGCTGGTCAAAACCATGGTGACGCAACAATACACCTACGCATATGGCGCTGTGAGTCCGCAGGATGGTCGCTTCGACAGCTTGGACGCCCTCGAAGACCACTTGGTCTTGGCGCTACTCGATCTTGAGAACTCTCCCGAACGGGTGAAATCCATCACTGGATGGGAGTGGACTCAAGTATAAGCGGTGTTGTCGGCCTTAGGCGGCTTTTTCCAGGGAACGGGATGCAATGGCTATTTCGACTCGCCAAGGGCGATACTTGGAGGGATGTGGGACTTGTCCGACGTTTCGGAAATGGAGTTCGCGGTCAGTCCCGAATCTCCATATGCGGGTTCCAGGCGATTTCCCAGAGATGTCCATCGGGGTCTTGAAAATAGCCTGCATAACCGCCCCAGAAAGTGTCCTCGGCGGGCTTGACAACCCTGGCTCCCGCTTTTTCGGCTTGTTGCATGACCGCATCCACTTCCGCTTTACCGCCGACATTATGGCCGATGGTAAATTCCGCGGCGCTCGGCGGTTGAAGCGGGATCGCCGAGTCGCGGGCGATGCTTTTTCTCGGCCACAATGCGAGCTTCAATCCGTTCTGCAGGTCGAAAAAAACGACCGCGCCGTATTCAAACTCCTCGCCGACAATCCCCTGCGTCGGCAACCCGAGCCCGTCGCGATAAAATTGCAACGATTTTTCCAAATCGTCGACTCCCAGGGTCAGCAGGGTGATTCGCGGTTTCATGGTTTTGGGACGGCGGGTTCGCCTTGTCCGCGCGGGGCTTGCCAAGGCGAAGTTTCGGTAACCGTTCGCGGTTACCGAAACAAAGACTGGTGGAGGCGGGGGGAATTGAACCCCCGTCCGAAAGTCTTCAACAGAAAGCGTCTACATGCTTATCCCGCGTTTGGAATCTCGCGCCGGTCAACTCCCGCGGGCGGGATTAAACAAGCGCCAGTCTCGTAAGTTCTCGTCCTCACCGCCCGAGACATACGGGTCGGACCAGTCCGCTGAATGACGCCCTTTTCCCTCCCGCGGACGAAAAAGGAAAGGACGGTAACCGCTTTATTTTGTTAGGCGGCTACTGCTACTTCATAATCGTTGGCGATTATGTTTTTGCCGTTTTTTCACGGGCCAACGGCATCCCGTGCATGCGACTTTCGTCTCTTAACTCCCGTCGAAGCCGGATCGCCCCCCAATATGATGTGATTGAATAATATCCCACTTATTAATATAGCAGGTTTGCCCCCGAATGCAACCGGCGATTCGCCCCCAGCGTGAACGCTGGACCCAACGCCGCCTCGCGCCAACGGTGAACGTTGGATCCGACGGGCTCGGCCCTGATGGCGAACAATACCCGTCAAGGGCAACCGGGGCTTGGCTTGTTGCCTCTGGGCGCTTGCCCAGCGCCGAGGCGGACGCCCCCCCTTGCAAAGGGGGCCGGGGGGATTTGCATTCCGGCGATCGCGCCAGCGTCATCGCCGCGTCGGCCCCGGCGCCCCGCCGGCCAGCGTTCACGCTGGTTGCATTGTCCCGCCATTATCTTTATGATAACGTTCCTATGCGGCGTTCGCGGGATAAATGGGCCGTCTTGTCCCTCCAGTACTACTGTTATCCGGACGAGGTGGGCGGGGCGTGGAAATACACCTACGAGGTGAACAAACGGCTGGTCGAACGGGGCCACGAGGTGTTCCTGATCGCCTGCAAGCCGTCCGCGGACCTGCCGGATTATGAGCTGATCGACGGTATCCACCATTACCGCATCGGGGTCGAGGCGAGCAAAAGTTTCGCCGGGTTGCGCCGGGAAGCGGCGAGACTGCTGACCGTCCTGCTGGAACGCGGGCCGCTGGACCTCGTTCACGTCCACAATCCCCTGGTCGAGTTCGCCCTCCTGTCCGACCCCAGGGTCTGGCGTATCCCCAAGTTCTACCACTTCCACAGCTTGTGGTACGAGGAGGAGAAGATCAACCTGTTGTCCGCGGAAGGCGCCGGGAAAAGCGGTTCCCTGGCGTTCCGGGCCAAACTGTGGGCGCGGTTGAACGCCATCCGGCTGATCGAGTGGGCCTGCTTTTATTCGGCGCGTCGGGTATTGTTTTTGAGCCGGTATTCCGAACGCAAGTTCCGCAAGTTCGCGCGGTTGAAAAGATCCGGGTTGCTGGTAATCCCTGGCGGGGTGGACACGGCCGTTTTTCATCCGTCAGCGGGAGGGCCGGAGGAGGCCAAACGAAAACTCGGACTGCCGGACGACCGGCCCATCCTCCTCACGGTGCGCCGGTTGGCGGCGCGGATGGGGCTGGAAAACCTCGTGGAGGCCGTCGCCATGATCGCCCGGCGAAGCCCGCGGTTGAATTTTCTGCTGATCGTCGTCGGCCATGGGATTTTGGAGGAAAAATTGAAGTCCCTGATCGCCGACCGCGGTATGCGGGACCGCGTCCGCATGATCGGGCGCCTGCCCACGGAGACGCTTTCCCTATATTACCAGGCGGCGGACGTTTTTGTCCTCCCCACGGAGTTCATCGAGGGGTTTGGCTTGGCGACCGCGGAGGCGTTGGCAAGCGGGTTGCCGGCGCTGGGGACGCCTGTCGGCGGGACGGTCGAAATTTTGCAAGGCCTGGACGCGGGCCTGCTGTTCCGCGACGCTTCCCCGGAGGCCATCGCGGACCGGATAGAAGCCTTCTTGAAAGACCCGGCCCCCGTTCTGGCCTTGCGGCGTAAATGCCGCGAGACGGCGGTTGCCCGGTACGATTGGGAACAAGTCGTGGACCGGATCGAACGCGAATTTTTCAACGCTCTTGCCTGATACCGGATATAACGGACCGATGAAAAAATATTTGCCGCCGTTGATATTGATCGCCGCGGTCGTGCTGGTTTATGGCAATACGCTACACGGTTCCTTCCAGTTTGACGACGAAGCGGGTTTTCTCAGAATCCCCTACGTCCGGAGCGAGGACATTTGGGATGTTCTGAAAAACAAAATTCCTCAGTATATATTCAGCTGGAACCAACGCCCCCTCGTCATCCTCAGCTACAATATCAACTACGCCATCAGCGAGATGAACACCTGGAGTTACCAGGTGTTCAATATCCTGATGCATGTCTTGGTAGTCCTGGCGGTTTACGCGCTGGCCGGGTTGAGCGTGCGTTTGGCTACGGAACGGGAATCCTCCCTCGCGGCTGGCGGATCTTTGACCATGGCCTGTAAACGGCCCATCGACCGGGATTCGGCGCCCCTGCCGTTCCTGGCGGCGCTCATTTTTGCTCTGCACCCGCTCAACACGCAAACGGTCGCCTACATCGCCAGCCGCTCGGCCGCCATGGCGACGTTGTTTTACCTCTGGGCGTTGTTCCTTCTATTCAAAGGGCTGGAGACGAAAAGGCCTTTTTGGCGTTTCGCCTGCCCCGGTTTTGCGCTGGTTTTCCTGGCTTGCGGGGCTTTGTCGAAAGAAACCGTTATTACTTTTCCGGCGTTGGCGTTTCTTTTTCATTTTTATTTTGTCTCGTCAAAGAGCTTCCCCCGCTGGTTCAAGGAGAACCTGAAATGGTTTGGCGGCATTGGGGGCGTTTTGGCGGCTGGCATACTCGTCAAAATGTCCAAGGGCCAACTCTTGCAAACGTCGCCCACGCCTTACTCGGCGGCGGATTATTTTCTGACCCAAACTTTCGTGGTCCCGTTCGAATATTTTTGGAAGATGTTTTTTCCCATAAACCTCGGCGTGGACATCCCTTTTCCCGCCATTTTCAATTGGGGCCTGCCGACGAATTATTTGGGGATCTTGGTCTTGTGTGGATATACGGCGGTTTTGGCGCTGGCGTCCCGGACCAGGCCTTGGATCGGGTTCGGCATGGCTTGGGCGCTGATCGCGGTCCTACCCGAGTCGAGCTTTGTTCCCCTTTTGGATTTGGAAACGGAACACCGGACTTATCTGCCCATGGCGGGGTTTTCCGTTTTTTTCGCCTCGCTCATTTGCCTTCTGGCGCGCCGTTTACGGGAGAAGATGCCCGCAGTGAGCGCGCGCCGGTTTTCCTTGGAAACCATGTGTTGGGGGACGGTTGTTCTAATCGCGCTTCTGTTCGCCGCCGGGACGGCCAGGCGGAACCTCGTTTGGAAAGACGAGGTTTCCTTGTGGGCCGACGCCGTCAAGAAAGCGCCGCGCTCCATCCGGCCTTACAACAACCTCGGGGAAGCCTACGACAGGCTGGGACGTTACGATGAGGCGCTGGCCGGGTTCAAAGCCGCCCTCGAGATCAAACCGGATTATTTTTTCGCTCTCAATAACATCGGCAATATTTACGGGAAACTGGGGGAACCCTTGAAGGCCATCGAATATTTAAAAAAAGCGGTGGCGGTCAGACCCGATTACCCGATCGCCAATTACAACCTCGCCATGGCGTATCAAATCGTGGGCGAACGGGGAAAGGCATTGGCGTATTACCGGAAAGCGGCTTATCTCGATTCTTACTTCGACAAGGCCTTTTTCAACCTGGCGCAACTGGCGCTGGAAATAAACCTGCTCGACGAGTCGATCAAGAATTTTGTCCGCTACATCGAACTTCGGCCGGGCGACAAACGGGCGCATTTTCAACTGGGCAACGCGTATCTCCGGGGGAAGCAATACGACCTGGCCCTCGAACAGTATAAAAAGTCGCTCGAAATGGACCCGAATTATCCATTCCCTTATATCAATATGGGGGCGATTTATATGGAGGCGGGGAGGTTCGACGAGGCGATGCCCACTTACGAAAAAATCCTGGCGCGTTTCTCGATTTGGGCGGGGGCTCACAAGAATCTGGGAATGATCTATTACAAAAATAAACACGACCGCCCGCGGGCCTTGCATCATTTTGCGGAGTCGTTACGGTTGGAGCCAACCCAACCGGAGGCGGCTTTGCTCCAAACCATCATTGCCGCATTGCGCGCGGAACTGAAAACCGGCGCCGGTTGACGCGTTATTCCCCGCGCCCGCTAATGCCTTGCCCGCGGAAACAGGATGCGGGACTTGACAACGCGGCCCATGCCGTATTTGTACTGGACCAGCTCGATTTTCCCTTCCTGCTCCGCGCCGAACAGGTCCTCGTGGCGGGCGCGTTCGAAAAAGTCGTTGGCGTCGGCGTACTCGTCAAAAAATTTTTGCCCCGTCTTGCCCAAGTCCTCGACCGTATAATCCTGGTCCTCCGCGCTCCAGAGCCAGCTTTTAACCGCGAAACCGTTTTCGGCCGGGCAAGCGCCCGGAGGCGAATCCCCCCGGCCCCCATTGCAAGGGGGAGAAGTTTCCGCCTCCGCGCAAGCGGGAGGCGGCGTTGGTTCCAGCGTTACGCTGGCCGGG
>JACRGP010000051.1 GCA_016217765.1 Nitrospinota bacterium
AAATGGAGCGATTGGTTCAGTAGCACGATCGGCTTGCGTTTCGACTACGATACCCGCTTCGGCGAAAGCGTCAATCCGCGCGCGGGGATGGTGTTTAAACCCGTCAAGGACACCGTCGTGAAACTGCTTTACGGCGAAGCCTTCCTCGCCCCGACATCGCGCATATCGCGCGAACATTTCGGTTCCTTCACGGGAGTAAAGGACGATCAAGGCAGATACATCAGCGATTTTTTCCACCTTCCCAATCCCAACCTCCAGCCGGAAAAAACGCGGACCTATGAGGCAGACCTGATCCACAACATGACCCCGGATTTTATCGTTTCCGGCAACTTTTTCTACACCGAGGTCGAGGACATCATCGCCAACGTTACCAAGAATGAATCCTCGACCTTTATCGACGGGGGCATCATCCGAAGTTTCGAAATAGCCGACAACATCGGCGAGGCGGAGATTTACGGGGCCGACCTCAAGGCGGACTATCAAACGTATTTCATGAAAACCAATGTGAAGTTCTGGGGAGGCTATTCCTGGGTCGAGGGCAGGATCAAGGAACCCAGCGGATTGACCGGCCCGCTTCCCCTCACCGCCAGGAACAAAATCAAAACGGGCGTGACCCTGAATTATGCCGAGAAGTACATCCTCACTCCGAGGATCGTCTGGGTGGACAGGACCAGCAATTTCCGTTCGTTCACCGCGGAGAAAGTCAGGCCCTATGCCCTGGTCAATCTCCATGCGGAGGCGAAGAACTTTTATAAGGGATTTTCCGCGTTCGTCAACGTCCGCAATCTCATGGATACAAACTATTTCAACGCGACGACTGGAGGACAGACTTTTCTATCCTCCCCCCAGGACCCCAGGACCGTATTTTTCGGCCTGAGATATAAATTTTAGCGTTTTCAAGGACAGGATCTTGTTCAATATTCGCAACACGATATTAATATACGCGGCGCTGTTCTTCATGCAGTTCGTCGCTCCTCCGTCCGCCCCCGCCCAGGAAAGCTCCGACCGCGAATACGCGATCAAAGCCGCTTTTATTTATAACTTCGTCAAATTCGTCAAATGGCCGGAACGCGAGCTTCATCCGCCCGGCAACCTGACCCTGTGCGTGACCGGGGCGGACCCGTTTGGCCCGGCCTTGGAAAAACTGGCCGAAAAATCCAAAACAACCGAAAACAAATTGATCGTCCAGCGCGGAGTCAATCCGGACGGCGCCGCGCAGTGCCACCTTGTTTTTGTCGGCGGTCCGGACGGCGTTCATTTGGAACGGGTCCTGGACGCCGTCAAGGGGAAACCCGTCCTAACGGTGGGAGACTCCCCAGGATTAGCCCAAAAAGGCGTATTAATAAACTTCTTCATCGAGGACAATAAAGTCCGTTTCGAGATCAACGTGGGAGCCGCGCGCCGTTCCGGACTTGTCGTCAGTTCGGAGCTTTTAAACCTGGCCAGAATCGTCGAGGGAGGGTCCGGAAAATGATCGGCATCAAGGACCTCCCCATCCAGAAAAAGCTGATGGCCGTCATTATGACCGTCGCTACGCTGACCTTGCTTCTGTCCAGCGCCGGCATCGTTTATTTCGACCTGGAGTTCTTTAAGAGAGACATGGTCCGCAACCTCACGGCCCTTGCCAGGACCGCGGGAGAAAACAGCCGGGCGGCCCTGGCCTTCGACGACGCCCCGAACGCCAAAAGAATCCTGTCCTCGCTCAAGGCCGATCCCCAGGTCCTATCGGCCGCCATTTATGACTCCGGCAAGCGAAAATTCGCCGACTACGTTCGCGACCCGGACGCTCCCTTTGTCCCCCCCACGATCGATGGGGACAAGACATTATTCATCGGCGACCATATGGAAATCGTTCAGCCCATCCTCCTGGAAGGGGAAACGGTGGGGACAATTTACCTGCGCGCGCACTTGCGGGAGTTTAACAACCGCATCAAGACCACGCTCTTGACGGTGGGAGGCATTTTTGTTTTTACCTTGCTGGTCACGTTCCTCGTGGGCGTCAAACTGCAAAGGATCATATCCCAGCCGATCCTGTCCCTGGCGGGAACCGCCAAGAGGATTTCGCTTTCGCCGGATTATTCCCTTCGCGCGGTCAAGCAGAGCGAGGACGAGTTGGGCATTCTTGTCGAACGGTTCAACGAAATGCTGGACCAAATCCAGGAACGGGACGCGGCCCTGCACAAAGCCTACGAGGAGATGGAACATCGCGTGGAGGAACGGACGAAAGAGTTGCAACGAAGCAATCAGGAGTTGACGGATTTCGCCTCCATCGCCTCGCACGACCTGCAGGAACCCTTGCGCAAGATCATCACTTTCGCCGACCGGTTGAAGGCCGGTTACGAGTCCGTCCTGGACGAAACGGCGATGGAATATCTCGGCCGCATGCAAAACGCCTCGACCCGTATGCGGAGCCTGATCGACGACCTGCTCAAGCTGTCCCGGGTCACGACCAAGGCGCAACCGTTTGTCCCCGTCGATTTAAACCATACGGTCAAGGAAGTCCTTGAAGACCTGGAGGTCTTGCTTAAGAATTCGGGAGGCACGGTAAAAATCGAAAATCTGCCCACGGTGATGGCGGACTCCTCGCAAATGCGCCAGTTGTTCCAGAACCTGATCGGCAACGCGCTGAAATACAGGAAAGAGGGAGAACCCCCGGTCGTCGCCTTGAGCGGAGAGATCGTTGACGGCCGCTTCTGCGAAATCCGCGTCGAGGACAACGGGATCGGATTCGATCAAAAATTCGCGGAGCGCATTTTCAAACCGTTCGAGAGACTGCACGGCCGCTCTCAATTTGAAGGAAGCGGGATTGGACTGGCCATCTGCCAGAAAATCGTCGTCCGCCATGGAGGAACTATCGCCGCCCAGGGAGAACCCGGGAAAGGGAGCGCTTTCATTATAACCTTGCCCATCAAACACGTTTAACCCGGATATTGCATGAGCAAAAGAATGGAATGGCTCCCCCTGGTAAAGGGGGGACAAAACCAGGGCGCTTTTGGCGATGGAATCGCTTCCCCTTGTAAAGGGGGCCGGGGGGATTCTACAAGGGGGATATGATGGTGGAAGGCCGTCATTGCGACCGCGAGCTTGCGAAGCGGGAAGCAATCCAGTAGCCTGGATCGCCGCGCTCACCGCGTTCCGTCATTGCGAGCGCCAGCGTGGCAATCGCGATGACGACGCTGACGCGGTCGCCGAAATGCAACTCCCCCTAACCCCCTGGGCACGGGGGGACCAAACCCGGGCGCTTTTATCGCCGGGTATTCCCCCACGTCAAGAGGATGGAATGGCTCCCCCTATGGTA
>JACRGP010000057.1 GCA_016217765.1 Nitrospinota bacterium
CGGCGATCGCGTCAGCGTCATCGCCGCGTCGCCCGCCGGGGGCATCCCCGGCCAGCGTGCCGCCCGGCGTGACGCCGGATTCGACGCCGCCTCAGGCTGGCGCCGAGGCGGAAAGAACATCCCGGCGATCGCGTCAGCGTTATCGCCGCGTCGCCCCCGGGGGCGTCCCCGGCGGTCACTTGCCGAGCAGGACTTTCCGCTGGTTCAGGGGATTGACCGGCCGCGCGTTAAAATGGACCCGCTTTTTAAACGCCTCGATTTGCTCCCCGGAGACCTCGACCGGCGTCGATAGAACATGCCAGCTCACCCCTTCGCTACAAGGAGGGGTCGTGAGCGAGCCGGAATAACTGAAGCGGGTCCCGGCGGCCGGCAGAAGGTCCCGCGCGTTGATGGATACGGTTTTTACGACCGCCTCCTTGTCGACTTCATCGGGGAGATGTCCCCAGATTTTTTCCAAGGCCGAGTGAGTTTTGCCTTTTTTTATAAAAACGCCCACTACGGCGAGTTCGCCTTTGTCGTTTTTATGGACCAGATGCAACTCCATGTCGAAAGCTTTCCCGGCCGCCCAATGCTCGCTGGGAGCGTGAAAATGGAACTGCGCCAGCCGGTATTCCCTGCCCCCTATCTTGACCGAGCTCCCCGGCTCGTAATTGACCTGGACCGTGTGGCCGTTGTTGACGATCCTCAAAGGCGAGTCTTTGTAGGCGAATTCCAGCGAGTCCAGCCGCGATTCGGCGCCTCCCGCGAGATCGACCGGGGACTGGCCTTTTCCCTTCTTGCAGAGTTCGAATTCCCCCTTTAAATCCCCCCAGCGATCGGGACCCGTTTCCCCCTCGTAACTCCAATGGGCTTCATGTCCATGAACGGCGGCTTCCCTGGCAAAACCCAAATCGGCGGGGCTTCCCGCCCAAATCCACAGCGCGGCAAACGCGGGCCAAAACCTGGTTTTGATGACAGACATGGTTTTTCTCCCTCAAGGTTGTGCGTTTTAGAACAGGACGGGGAACAATATACGCTATAAGGAAAAGGGAGGGAACCGGTTTTTGCTTTGCGATTTTCCAAGGCTTGCGAAGGCGGGGGGACCGCCTTTTTAAAACTCGATCCGGGAGGGGGGGAAGCGCCGGCCCGCCGCTGTCAGGCAGGATAGGCGGGAACCACTTCGATGATCGCGAATTTGCCCGGCTTCTCGTCGTTACCGGGGTCCGAGGAGTAATAAAGCCGGTAGGAACCCGGCTTGTTGAACCCCAGCTTGAACGATTCCCCGGCGGGCAACTCGGCGATACCCAGAACTTCCTTTTCCGAGTTCACATTGATCAAGGAAACGCGGTAAACGGGACCGCCGACGCCGTTTTTAACGCTCAAATCGTTGCCCTTCAAAACGACGAGGCGATGGGTCTCCGAATCGGGATGCTGGAGGAGCAAGGTTTGCAGTTCGGCCCCCGCCTCCCTGACCGTCAAGAACAGGAGGCAAAGACAAACCGTCCAAAAGGCGATTTTTTTTCCGCTGAACCTCGGGGGACCTTTTTTGAGATCGTTCATAAAACTCCCTTCCGTTGGCCTTGATATAGTAGGAATTTAAAACGCAAAGCGCTTTTGCCAAATTCCCATGGAAGTTTACCGAACGACGGTGAATGGCGGTATCGGCCAAACGCTCTATTTTTATTAGGCTCGAACCCTTTGACGAATAAGAATTATCCCTATTCGCGGCGAAGCGGATGGGCTAAATCGAACGGGTCAGCGAGGCCTGAACGGTGTGGAGGTAAGAATAACCTTCGCCTTCGCCGGCATGGGAGTCGGAGTAAGTCAGGACGATGTCCACGATTTCGGGTAGAATCTTCTTGAACACTTTAACCAGATAGGGATCAAAAGATATCCCGGTCTGGTTCTCGATCTCGGTCATGGCTTCCTTGACGCTCCACGCTCTTTTATAGGGGCGTTTGCTGATCAGGGCGTCAAAGACGTCGCACAGCCCGACCACCCTGCCGATGATCGGAATGTCCTCCTGCTTCAGGCCGATGGGATAGCCCGACCCGTCCCATTTCTCGTGATGCGTCATGGCAATGGTATGGGCCATTTGGATCAACGGCGAGACGCCCCCGGCCAGGATCTGGCCCCCGATCATGGCATGGCTTTTCATGATTTCCCATTCCGCCCCGACAAGCCTTCCGGGCTTGAGGAGGATGTTATCGGGAATGCCTATTTTCCCGACGTCGTGCATCGGGCTCGCATGGAGGGTCAGTTTCCATTCCGATTCGGCCATGCCGAGCGCCTGGCCCAGCCGGGCCGAGCAATGGCTCATGCGGACGACGTGCTGGCCCGTCTCGTTGTCGCGGAACTCCGCCGCGCGCCCCAGCCGTTGGATCACGTCGAGCCGCGTCCGCTCCAGTTCCAGGGTCCGCTCCCGCACCTTTTCCTCCAAGTCCTTGTTTTGGTCGCGGATCTGGTTGTGCAGGAGACGCACCTCCAACATGTTGCGGACGCGCGTGAGCCCCTCCGACCAGTCGAAAGGTTTGTTGAGAAAGTCCCTGGCCCCCGCCTCCAATGCCCGCAACCGCGTGGCCTGGTCCCGTTGCGCGGTCAATACCAAAATGGGCAGATAATCGTCGCCGACGGCGGATTTCAGTTGCGCCATTACCTCGAACCCGTCGCAGTTGGGCATCTTCAGGTCAAGCAGGATCAAATCCGGGAGGAATTGCAAGTAGGTATCCAACGCCAGGCGGCTGTCGGAGATCGACTTGACGTTCTCGAATCCCGCGCCGCGAAACAACCTTTCCAGAATCAAAAGGTTGCCGCGCTCGTCGTCGATGATCAGGACTTTGGCTTGCTCTAACGATTGTCTTTCCATGGGGGATTCTCTCCGTACCGCGAGCGCGTTTCCGTCCTTGCCGCGCGGCTTCAGGGGGAGCCTGCATAGATTTACACTGACATTTAATATAATAATCTTTTCCAAGCAACAAGTCAAACAATAATAACGGTCAGGACAAATCCCCAGAAAAAAGCGCGGGCGGTTTTTTGCCAACCGATTGAATTATTTAATAAAAGGCCCAACGAGGGCGCGGTATGCCCGGCTCGCCAGGGCCAGCGCCTTGTTTTTCACGAAGGTCTTTTTGTCAAACAACCGGTCGTGGGTTTCCATGAGTAGCCGGGGGATGTTCAAATTTTCCGGGCACCGCGGCAGGCATTCGCCGCACTCGGTGCAGTGAGACGCGAAATGGCCGGGGAACCAGTGGCCTTTTCCCTCCAGCATGTTGTACCGGTATTTCCCAAAGCCGTCCATGTCGTAGGCCAGGAGGAGGTTCCGGAAGCGCAGGATTTCAGGGATGTTGATGTCCTCCGGACAGGGCAGACATTCGCCGCACAGAGTGCACAGGCCGGGGACCAAATTCAGCGGCGCGTCCATGCGGGTCTTTATGGGTTTGTCTTTCTCATGCGGATACGGGCCGCCGTTCAGGATCTTCAAGTTCTGCTCGAAATGTTCCGGGGCGTGCATGCCCATGCTCAGTGTCGTGATCCGCGGGTGGCCCAGGCAAAACCGGCCGTTGAACTGGATGGGCGTCAACGGGGCGCAGAGCCGTTTCACTTTTTCCGACGGCTTCCAAAGCATGCCCCCCTTTTCGTTGGGGGAAATGATGAATATCCCTAGGTCCTTTTCGCCCGCCAGTTTCACGGCGGGCCAGTTGCGCTGGAAGAAATAATAGTAATGAAGGTTGACGAAGCTGAAAAGTCCCGTGCCGATGGCTTTCAAGATCAGGTCCAGGGGGCCGTGGGTGGAGAAACCGACGTGCCGGACCAGGCCCTCTTCCTTCAGGCGAAGGAGGGTCTCCACGGGGCCGCCTTTCGCCAAAGCGGCCCGGAACCGTTCTTCGTTGTTGATCCCGTGCCATCCGTAAAAATCGACATGGTCCAGTTGCAGGGCCTTGAGCTGGGATTCCACAAGCCCGCGGGTCTCCCCGCCCGTCATGGGCGAGCCCTTGGTCATCATCTTGAACCGGTCTCGCGGGACCTTCAGTTCCTTGAGCGCCACGCCGTACAGATGCTCGCTCTTCATGTAACCGTGGGCGGTTTCGATGTGGTTGATCCCCTCGGCCAACGCCTGCCGGAGGGTTTCGACGCAGTTCCGGACGGACTCCCTGGGAAGGCGGTCGCGCGGCGGGTTCCAGCCATGCTTGAAACGCATGCCGCCCAGCGTGATGACGGAAATGCTTTCGTTGGTTTTCCCGAAACGGCGGTATTCCATGGATGGCTTGACGATATCGGTCTGGCAAGGGCAGACAGGTTGGAGATAACGGAACGGGAGCGGTTTGCCCGAGAAAACGTACCGGGCCTTGCATTTTTATGCTAAATAATGGGCCGAGGTTAGTCAACGAATGGTTTGCGTTGACCCCCCCGCGCCGCGGACCGCGGACGAGAACCCGCATGAGTCCGGGGACATCTCTTGAAAGCGCGACACAGAAAATGCCGACGACATTTCCCCAAGGGATGAAAAAAATCGACGCCGCTTGGCTCGTGTTTTTTCTGGCCTTGGCGACGCGCGCCGCCTATTTTTGGGAATACCGCGACAACCCTTTTTTCGACTTTATCCACGACGCCGCGGATGCCGTCAATTTCGACATCGCGGCGCGAAATTTCGCCTCTGGAGATTGGCTGGCCCTGTCTCCCAACAACAGTTTTTCTCCCCTCTATAAATATTTTCTCGGACTTATTTACTGGGTTGCGGGCAGAAATCTTCCCTTGGTCTGGGCGGTCCAGTTCCTGCTGGGCGCGGTCACGGTCGTTTTAATATTTTTAATCGCCCGAAAACTTTTCAATCCTCTTTCCGCCTGGTCGAGCGCCGTTTTGTATAATTTTTACGGCCCGGCGTTGATGAAAGAAGGGGTGATGTTGCGGGAGTCGCTCGGAAGTTTCCTGGGGGTTTTGTCCCTGTACCTTCTGCTGGGATTGAAAGAACGGCGCGATTGGCTTTACCTGACGGGAACGGGCCTCGCGGTTTCCCTGTTCATCCAATGCCGGCCGAACGTCGTCATGGTCTTTATCGCCGCCCTCCCTTTCCTGATTTACAACGCAAGAAAAGAGGACGTCCTGGACGGATTTCGTCTGACCTCCGTTGCGACCCTCTTTTCCATCCCGCTCTTAATCCAAGCGTACCTGGCGAACGGGAAATTCGTATTCTTCGACGCCAGCGGGACCCTGACATTCGTCTTCGGCAACCAACCGGATTATCTTGGAGCCGGCTTCCAAAATCTCCCGGGAATATTTGGAAAGGGTTATGGAGAAGCCATCGCCCTTTTCTTTAACGATGCGATCCATCGTCCGCTGGACATGGCCCTGCTCTACGTCAGGAAAGCGTATTTTTTCCTCAATGCCTTTGAGTACCCCAGCAATTATTATTTCGATATTTTCCGGGAATTTTCGGTTTTACTGAGAAATCCCTTGTCGAATTTTTCCATTATCTCCTCCCTCGGTCTCGTGGGGATGGTTGTGGGACTCAAGGAATTCCGCCGGTTGCGGCTCCTGTATGCGTACGCGATCGGCATGAGTCTTTCGGTGATCGCGTTTTATTATGTCAGCCGGCTACGCATCCCGGCGGTCCCGTATTTCGCGTTGTTCGCCGGGTTGACGTTGGGCCGCATCTGGCTGTGGGCGCGCGCCCGCGACTACCGGCGGGCGGGGATTGCCCTGGGCGTTGCGCTGTTGTTGAAATTTCTCTTGAATTCCCCCGCGGAAGTCGCGCCTGGCGAAAAATCCAATCACTATGGAAACCTGGGCCAGGCCTATCTTCGCCTGGGGGAGATGGACAAGGCTAAAGCCGCTCTGGAGAAAAGTCTTGCCATTCAACCCGACAATATTTACGGACGTATCAACATGGGGACGGTTTACGCGCGGACGGGGGAACTCAACGAGGCCTACCGGGAGTTCTCGGCCGCCGTCCGGCTCGACCCGGGATTTTGGGAGGCGCACTTCAATTTGGGCCTGGTCCTGGCGCGGGCCGGGCAATTTCAACAGGCGGAACCGGCGCTCCGGGACGCGCTCGCTCTCAAGCCCGGCGACCCCGGAATCCTGTTCCACCTGGGAAAAGTCTACGGGGAATTGGGCCGCCACGAACAAGCCGAAGACTTTCTGCTGGAGTCCTTGAAAGCCAACCCCGGCTCCGCCCAGACCTATTTTGTCCTGGGCATGGAATACGCGGCGATGCAACGGCACGACGCGTCCATCGCCGCTTTCAAGCAGTCCGTCGCGCTGGACCCGGAATTTCCTAAAGCGTATAACAACCTGGGTGTCGTGTACGAGAGGCTGGGACGTCGCGAGGAAGCGGCGCGGGCGTTCCGCGAGGCGTTGCGGATCGATCCCGGTTTCGCGGAGGCGAGAAACAACCTGTCCGCCGTCGAAAAAACGATCGCGGAGTAAAAACCGGAGGCAGGCCGGAAGTTCATTCGGCGATGGACGGGTCATCCAGCGAATCGATCCAGCCCCGGACCTCCGCCGCCATCTTCTCCGCGCCGATTTCGAGGTAATATTTTTCGGATCGTTCCCACGCCCGCCGGGCCTTGTCCCTTTCCCCGTTCTTGTCGTGGAGGATCCCGAGGTTGGCATGGACGTTCGCCATGCCTTCGCGCCGCCCGAGTTCCCGGTCGAGGTCCAGCGCCTTCTCGTAAAAATCCTCCGCTTTCCCGGTCTCCCCCCGCGCGGAAAAAAAGTTCCCCAGGTTGGCGTAGCAGTCCGCGATCCCCGCCTTGCGTCCCAGTTCCCGATTGATGGCCAGGGCCTGGCGCGGGTAGTCCTCCGCTTCCGTCCAATCCTCTTTCGCCAGACGGAGGGCGCCCAGGCTCGCGTAGGCGTCCGCGATCCCCGCCTTGCGCCCCAGTTCCCGATTGATGGCCAGGGCCTGGCGGTGATGCTCCTCGGCCTTGTCCATTTCCGACCGCGCCAGACAAATATCGCCCAGGTTGGCGCGCGCGTCCGCCATCCCCTCGCGACTCCCCAGCTTTTGGTCGAGGTCCAGGGTTTTGTCGAACAACTCCTCCGC
>JACRGP010000050.1 GCA_016217765.1 Nitrospinota bacterium
GGCTGACGCCGAGGGCGGCCGGCGTGACGCCGGATTCATTACCGCCCCGGCGCAAGCGCGGGGCGGCATTGCCCACCGGGGGCGTCCCCGGCGTCATCGCCGCGTCGCCTCCGGGCGTTTGCCCGGCTTTTCACCCCCACCCGACCTCCCCCTCAAGGGGGAGGATATTAATGAGAGTCTCATTTTGTTAGACGCTCTTAAAAGCGATTTCCATTGAACTTATTTTAATTTTGGATATCATTCCGTTGGCGTTTTCGAGGACCAACTCCTTAACGAATTAACGAAGGAAACGATGGCACGATGAAGATTGGCGTTCCCAAGGAAACCAGAAGCGGAGAGACGCGCGTGGCCGCCACGCCGGACTCCATCAAGAGGCTCGGTTCCAAGGTCGGTGGGGTGAAGTTTTTGATCGAGACCGGCGCCGGGACGGCCGCTCATTTCCCGGACGAGTCCTACAAGGCGGTGGGCGCGGAGATCGTCGACCGCAAAACCGCGCTGGGCGCGGAACTTGTCCTGAAGCTCCATCGCCCCGCGGAGGAAGAGGTCGGCTTGATGTCGAAAGGCGCGTTGTTGTTGTCGACGATCGAGCCTTTCAAGAACGACGGGCTGATGGAAAAACTGGCCGCCCAGGGCGTGGACGCCATCGGGCTGGAATTGGTCCCGCGCATCTCCCGGGCGCAGTCCATGGACGTCTTGTCCTCGCAGGCGAACATCGCGGGATACCGCGCGGTGATCGAGGCCGCCGCCCATTTCGGCAGGTTTTTCTCCACCATGATGACCGCGGCGGGATCGGCCAAGGCCGCGAAAGTCATCGTCCTCGGGGCGGGGGTGGCCGGTTTGCAGGCCATCGCCACGGCGCGCCGCATGGGGGCCAACGTCGAGGCCTTCGACGTCCGCCCGGAGGTCAAGGAACAGATCGAGTCCCTGGGCGCGAAATTCATCGAGATCGACATCGGCGAGTCCGGCTCCGGGACGGGCGGATACGCCAAGGAACTTTCCCCCGAGGCCAAGGCAAAACAGCAGAAGGGCCTCACCGAAAGATTGAAGAAAGCGGACATCGTGATCACCACGGCGCAAATCCCGGGACGCCCCGCGCCCCTCCTCGTCACCGAGGAAGCGGTCATGGGCATGGCCCCCGGCTCGGTGATCATGGACATGGCCGCCTCGACCGGCGGCAACTGCGCCCTGACCGAGGCCGATAAAATCGTCGTGAAGAACGGGGTGACCCTGATCGGCACGACCAACCTCCTGTCCCTGGTCCCGTCGGACGCCAGCAACTTCTACGCCCGCAACCTGGTCAACCTGATGTACCTGATCGTCAAGCCGGGCGAGCCGCCGACGTTGAACCTGGACTTGCAGGACGAAATCGTCGCCGCGTCCCTCGTGACCCATGCAGGGGCCGTGCGTTTCCAGCGGCGGTGAAGCAAGGGTTCCCGGGTTGGAGTTTGCGGGAAGTTTTCAGCGATAGATAAAGGAGCGAAGCATGCTATTAGACTCGATACTCGCGTCGAACATCCTGGTCGGCGCCGAAGGGGCGGCGGAGTTGTCCCCCTTCATGCTGGGGCTGATCGTCTTCGTGCTGGCCTGTTTCGTGGGTTACCACGTGATCTGGAACGTGACCCCGGCCCTGCACACGCCGTTGATGGCCGTGACCAACGCCATTTCCGGGATCATCATCGTGGGCGCGTTGCTCATCGTCGCCAGCGAAACGGGGAAATGGGTCGAGATCCTCGGGTTTTTCGGGGTGCTCCTCGCCTCGGTCAACGTATTCGGAGGGTTTGTGGTGACCAACCGCATGCTCGCCATGTTTAAAAAGCAGAAGCGCTAGGAAAGCCCCTATCATATGATATCGCCCGATATTTTCGCGTTCATCTACCTGGTCGCCGGGGTCCTGTTCACCTTCGGCTTGAAGGGACTGAGTAATCCCGAGTCGGCCCGCAACGGCAATAACGCCGCCATGGTGGGCATGGCGCTCGCCATCGCCGCCACCCTGTTCGACCCCTCGGTCAAGGGTTTCGGCTACATCGTGGCGGGCATGATCGCCGGCGGGATCGTCGGCACCATCATCGCCCTCAAGATCCAGATGAAGGCCATGCCCCAGTTGGTGGCCGCGTTCCACAGCCTGGTGGGTCTGGCGGCGGTCGTGGTGGCCATCGGCACGTACCTTTCCCACCACAACCAGGGGACGGTGAACAAGCTCCTCATGACCGAGCTGTTCCTGGAAAGTTTCATCGGCGCGATCACCTTCACCGGGTCGGTCATCGCCTTCGGCAAGCTTCAGGAACTGTTCCGGTCGGCCCCCGTGGCGTTCGGCGGCCAGCACATGCTGAACCTGGCCATGGGCGTCGCGGCGTTCGTCCTGGGCGGAGTCTTCGTCTTTCAGGACAACTTCCCCGCGTTCCTGGTCCTGACCGTCATCTCGCTGGTCCTCGGCGTCACCCTCATCATCCCCATCGGCGGCGCGGACATGCCCGTCGTCGTGTCGATGCTGAACTCATACTCCGGTTGGGCCGCCGCGGCCACCGGGTTCACCCTGAACAATATCCTGCTCATCATCACCGGCGCCCTGGTCGGCTCCTCCGGCGCCATCCTTTCGTACATCATGTGCAAGGCCATGAACCGGTCGTTCATCAGCGTCATCCTGGGAGGCTTTGGCGGGACCGCCGAGGCCGCGGACCCGGCCATGACCAACGCGCGGGCGAAAGGCGTCAAGGAAGCCGCCGTGGAGGACGCGGCCTTCATGATGGCGAACGCCAGCAAGGTCATCATCATCCCCGGGTACGGGATGGCCGTGGCCCAGGCCCAGCACGCCATCAAGGAAATGATGGAGGCCATGCAGTCCAAGGGCGTGACGGTCAAGTTCGCCATCCACCCCGTGGCCGGGCGCATGCCGGGCCACATGAACGTCCTCCTCGCGGAAGCCGACGTGCCTTACGACGTGGTGTTCGAGATGGAGGAGATCAACAACGAGTTCTCCACCGCCGACGTGGCTTTCATCATCGGCGCCAACGACGTCGTCAACCCCGACGCCAAGAGCGTGAAGACCAGCCCGCTCTATGGGATGCCCATCTTGGACGCCTACAAGGCCAAGGTGGTGTTCGTCAACAAGCGGTCCATGCGGGCGGGCTATTCCGGCGTGGACAACTCCCTGTTCTACATGGACAACACCTCCCTGGTGTTCGGCGACGCCAAGAGCGTTTGTGAAAAACTGGCCGCCTCCCTGCACGAGCGCTGATCGCCGGATAAAGTCCGGCAGGGCCCCGAAAAAGCCCTTGCGGAGCCCCCTTCATCCTCTCCCGCCTCCAATCTCCGTCCAAGAAAATATAAAGGGAACCACGGATGGACACGGATGAACGCCGATAAGTCCAATCCCCTTATCCACGGCGGAGGCGCCTGCTGATAAAGACAATTTAAAGATCAGCCCAAAGGTTGATCATCATCCTGCGACACGGTTGGGAGAAGGGAAGTAGATGCTTTCCCGGCCAAGGATAAGTTCGAGTTCCCCCCAGAATTCCGGTCTTCTCTCGCAGGAGAGGAATGGCGTTTCGGTTTATCGGCGTTCATCCGTGTTCATCGGTGGTTACAAATCCCCCTCGGTCCCCCTTTGACAAAGGGGGAAGATTCCTTTACAAGGGGGAGGAAAAAGAATCACCACACGGACGTACGGGGGCGTTTGCCTGAGAGGATGGGATTATTTTAATTTTTGGAAATCCTCCGGGGTCAGCCCGGCGTCTTTGATTATTCTGGCGAGGGTCCCTTTTTTCAACTCGGCGTGAAGAGGGACTGTGACCTTGATCGTTTCTTCCCGAGAGGATTTTTCCAGTCTTACATGGGAGCCTTTTTGGCGGGTCGCCACAAAACCGGTTTGTCTAAGCTTCTTGACGACTTCAATTCCAGATATAACGGGGAGCTTCATAGAGTCAGAACGATTTTTTCGCCTTCATAATCGA
>JACRGP010000046.1 GCA_016217765.1 Nitrospinota bacterium
CAAGTAACGGAAGCCTTGATCCGATGTAACGCGCTGAATCGGATTACCCGGTTGGGAATGCCGGATAGCTATCCTCTCGCATAACCATCGTCAAACGAGGCAGACGCTCATGCCTCAAGTTGATTTATGCAACAAAGCCGTGTTTAACTGGAGCCGGCGGGCGGGATTGAACCGCCGACCTACTGATTACGAATCAGTTGCTCTACCGCTGAGCTACGCCGGCTATTGGGTGGTGGCGGGAAGAAACATTTAACCTCTTTTATCCTCCAAAATCAACTGCTTTTACAAAAACCTGCCAGTTTATAAGGAATGGCGCGCTGGACTTGAATGAAAATGCGCGTTACACCCGTCGTTTCATTAGAAGACCTCTTGCGATCTCCCCAGACCCTTTTTAAACGCCTCGTGTTCGCGGAGCGCCTTGACCAATTGCAGAGGCTTCAGGGCGCCTTGCGCGACAGTAACTCGCGGAGTTTTTCTTCCGTCAAAAAACCGAGATCCATGGCGACTTCTCCAAACTTTTCGACGCGCTTGCCGGAACTTTTTTGAACGGATAAAATTCGCGCCGCTTCCTCGTTTTTGAGATATCCTTCCTGGACGGCGAATTGGCCCAGCAAGACATGCTCCAAGCCCTGCGTTTCCAAGGCGCGATTCAGCGCCTCCTCGGTCACCAGACCTTGCCTCAGAGGAACTGTCCGAACAACATTCAAAAAACTCCCTTCATTTGGAGGTCATGGTAAAGATGCCGTCCCAGCCGTCTGGCGGAGGGTTCTCCTTGAACAGCATACAGCGTTGAAAAAAAGTCAATGCCGGACCGTCTTTTTCGTGAATCTCCAATACCTTCTCGAAGCAGGCCATGGCCGCGGCCCATTCCATCCTCCGGTAATGCTGTAAACCCCGGGCGAAAATCGGCAGGGCATTGCGCATGGGACCGCTAATTTCTCCTTTTCTCCCCAAAACCTCGTAAATCCTGATCGGCTCTTTCTTGCCGACCACCCGTATCAAATCCAGTTCCCGGACTTCTATGAAGTCCCTGGCCTGTTCGTACGTGAATTCGCTGATCATGATATAGGTCCCATACTGTTTGTTCACCCCTTCCAGGCGCGAGGCGAGGTTCACGGAATCGCCCATCATCGTATAGTCCATCCGCGTTTTGGAACCCATGTTGCCGACGACCATCGGGCCGGTGTTGAGACCGATACGCGCGAAGAGTTCGTGCTTTCCCTCGCTCCGCCAGCGCTCCCGCAGGGCCGTCAGCCGGTTTTGCATGTCGAGGGAGACCCAGCAGGCCCGGCGGGCATGGTCGGCGCGCGGGACCGGCGCGCCGAAAAAGGCGATGATCGCGTCGCCCTCGAACTTGTCCACCGTGCCCTCATAGGCCACGATGATGTCGGTCATCTCCGTCAGATAGACGTTCAGAAGCTCCACCAACCGCTCGGGGCTCAGTTTTTCGGAGATCGTGGAAAATCCGGCGACATCGGAGAAAAACGCCGTCATGACTTTTTTCTCGCCGCCCAGTTTGAGCAGGGAGGGGTTGTTCACCAGCCGTTCGACAACGGCGGGGGCGAGATACTGGCCGAACGCCTGTTTGATGAAGCGTTTTTCACGCTCCTCGAAGGCGAAGCGGTACACCGCCAGTCCGGTGAAGACGAGGATTTGCGTGAATAGCGGGTAAACCGTGTTGACCCAAAACCCCATCCGCGCGAACAGACGATAGTCGGCATACAGATACCCGAGAACAAAGAGAACGAGAACAAGGGCAAGCGTCAACGCCCGCAGGAACAGGGCGGCGGCGCCAAGCGCCAGTCCCGAACCGACGATCATCGCCAGGTCGAGGACCCGGAACCATTCGGGACGTTTGAGAAAATCTCCCTGGAACAGGTTTTCGATGACGGTGGCATGGACCTCCACCCCCGGATAAAGAGGGCCGAAGGGGGTGGTATGCATGTCGTGGGTCCCCGCGGCCGTGGCGCCGATGAGGACGAACTTGTCTTTCAGTTCCGCCGCGCCGATTTTTCCGGAAAGCACGTCGGTGGCCGGGTAGTGCCGGAACGTGTACGCCGGACCGTAGAAGTTGACCAGATAGTCGCCGTTCTCCGCGACGGGGACGGCCAGGTCGCCCGCCTTGATCTGGTCGACGCCATAAGGGACAATGCGCGCGGCTAGCGGCAATCGCGTCGCCTGCTGGATCATCTGCAGGCTCAACGGCGGGAAGATGGCGTCTTTAAATCGCAGGGCCATCGGCACCCAGCGGATGACCCCGTCGGGCCCCGGGATGAAAGAGGCGAACCCCGCGGCGTTGGCGGCCCGCATGAATTCCGGCAAGCTCATCCCCACGGCGACCATCGGCCGGAGCGGGGCCGGTTGCGCGGGAGAATCGGAGCGTTGCACGATGGAATACTGGGAAAAATCGAGCAGTTCGAAATGCGTATCGCCCATGGTTTCGGCGGAGGAGCCGGCCTTGTCCGTTTCCGGATAGACGAAATAGGCGAGGACGGACCGTTGGGAGCGTTCGATCGCCTCGGCCAGCCGGCGGTCGCCGTCCGCCGCCCCCTCCAGCAAGCGCGGAAGGTCCTCGCGGCGGACGGTTGCCGGCGCGTTTTCCACGAAGACCCGCCGGAGCGCGTCGATCGGAACGGAGGTCTCCCTTTCGGGGAAAAAGATATCGAACCCGACGACCGCCGCTCCGGACAAGGCGATGCGGTCGAGCAACCCCGCCATGACCGCGCGCGGCCACGGCCAACGTCCCTCTTTCGCCAGGCTTTTCTCGTCGATGGCGACGATCGCCACCTGGCCGGGCAAGCGCCCGGAGGCAACTGGCTCGGCCCGGGTTGCCTTTCGGTCTGCCTGTTCGCCATCAAAGCCGAGCCCATTGGGTCCAGCGTCACGCTGGCCGCCGACCGCCCGCGCGCCGCGCGCGGTCATTTTAACGTCGTAGGCCTTGAGCTCCAAAAGGCGGAAAAAGGGCAGGTCGAGCGAATAAAGGTAAAGCGAGACCGCCGTCAACAGAAGGCTCGCCGTGAAGCTGTTCATCCATTTGCGCGGCATGGCGAGGTCAACAGCCCGGAATTCTGCCTGGCTGGATGAAGGCGGTGACGAACGTGCTGTTGATCGCCTGGTTCAACGCTTGCCCGGTCGGGACGGCGATTGTCTCTCCGGAAGACGTGGTCACCACCGTGGTCGTGCCGCCGGTCAGACTGCGGGCCACGACAAAGCCCGAACCGGGGGTCACCGTCCCGTCGGTCGCGATGCTGGCGCCGGTCAGCACGATGTCGCCGCCCGCGCTCATGGTTGTCCCCGCGGATTGAGTGAAAGCGCCGCTTTGGTTGTTGTCCCCGTCGGCGTTCAAAATCATGCTCCCCGCGCTACCGGCGCCGGTGGCGCTCAAATCGGTAGCCACGGAAATACCGTTGAAGGCGAACGCGGTCAGTTTGAGGAACGAGGACGCGGCATTGCGAAAAGAGATGTTACTTCCCGTGAACAGGCTCGCGGCGCCGATGTTGGCCGAGTCGGCGGACGTGATCCCGTCGACATGGACCGCGCCGTTGGCGCTACTGCCGATGTTGAGCCCGCCGCTCGTGGAGATGTTTTGCAGTTCCGCGCCGGAGAGGGTCATCCCACATCCGCCCGCGATGTGGGCGCAGGCGCCGCTACCCAGGCCGACCGTCCCGCCATCCGACACGAAGATGCTGGTCCTCGCCGCCCCGCTGTTCAACGTGCCTTGCAAATCCACGTCGGCGGCGCTGAGCGACAGGGCGCCGCCGCCGGTGGCGACTGTTTTGCCGGCCGCCACGGTGATGGTCCCCGTCCCGCCGGCGGCGCTATCGGCGAACAGGCTGATGTTCAGCCGGTCGCCGCTGGCGTCGCTGTCGTAAATATTGTCGTTGATGACGATATGGCGGTGCGCGCTCAAACCGAGGGAGTTGGTCCCCTTGCCGTTGTAATCGATGGGGGCGCTCACGGTGATGTCGCCGCTTTGCGCGTTGCTACCCGACGTCCCGGTGGCGATCGTCACGCTGGCGCCGCCGGTCAACGCAGAGGTGATCAAG
This sequence comes from Nitrospinota bacterium, assembly GCA_016217765.1. GTDB lineage: Bacteria > Nitrospinota > Nitrospinia > Nitrospinales > JACRGP01 > JACRGP01. The sequence continues at coordinate 4,047 of JACRGP010000046.1, forward strand.
TCCACGCCGATCTGCGCGGTGTCGTTGGTGGTGGTGAAAAACGGAGCGCCGTTAAAGATGTTGGCGCTACCGCTACCGGCCACGATTTCGAGGTCATTGGGGTCGAGCAACCACAAGCCGCCGCGGCCATGGGCGGAGGTCACGTCCGGCGTCCGGGAGACGTCGAGGAAAATTTTCCCCGAGGTTTCGACCAACCCGCCGTTGCCGGAAATATTACCGCCGCGGGCGGAAATCGCGCCGTAGGCCCGCGTCGTATGGTCGGCCCAGACAATGACTTTCCCGCCGTCGCCCGCCGTGAGCGCGTCGGCGCGGATGAGCGCGCCATCGCCGAGGAAGGTGGCGGTGGCCGCGGGGACCCCGCCCCCGCCCTGGTAATCGCCGCCGATCAGCGCCGTGCCGCCGCCGGAGTCGCCCGACACGTCGATCCGGCCATTTCCGAACAGGCCCACTTTTTCTCCCAGGACATGGACGGTCCCGCCCTTTTCGCCGGCGTTCGTCCCGGAGGCGTCTATCGTTCCGGCGACGTTCACGGTCCCCTTGCCGCCGCCCATGAGGAAAACCCGGCCTTCCCTTCGCGCGACGGTCTTGGCTTCGATGACGCCCTCGTGGTTCACTACGTTACGGATGACGTCGCCCGCGTCGCGCGCCGAGAGCGTGACTTGCCCGCCGTTGGCCTGAATGCGCCCGGAGTTGAGGACCCGGTCGGGCAGGAGGTTGCCTTCGGCGTCCCGCGCCTCGCCTTTGACCGTGCCGGCGACGGCAAAGTTGATGAGGCCGTCGCCGGAAAAATCCAACGTCGCCGAGGTCGACGATGGGGGCCAGGGTGGCGTTGTCGAAAAGGGTGTTGCCCGAGAGTTCGATTTTCCGGACGAAAAAGGAGGGGCCTGCCCCCGCATCCACCAACTCCCGGCTGTCTTCGATGACGATTTCGGGAGGTTTTGCCTGGGCGGGCGGCTGAATCTGGGGCGGTTTTTGCAAAAACTTTTCCGTTACGCCGGACTTCCCGGCGTCAGGGACCGCCACTTGCGCGTAAACCGGGGAAACGGGCAGGAAGGAAAGCGCCATTAACAAGAAAAAGACATGGACGGCTCGCGTTACGCTGGAGGCCCGGGGCCTTTTTCTGGCCCCAAAAAGATCCGGGCCCAAACTCGCGCCGTTCCAACTTCCGCAAACTAATAAACGATTCATCCCTTTGTTAATAAACCACAAGGTCTATATTGTCAATACGCGCGCCGTCCCTCCTTATCTTCTGTCTTGTTTTGCGTCCCAAGGCATGAACCTTGGAAGCCGGCGGGGGACGTTCCTCAGATACTCCAGGTAGGCGCCGCCGAATCGACGGCTCAGTTCGGGCTCCTCGAAATACGGGATGTAAATCAAACTCGCCGTCATGAAAAACAAACCCCAACCCAGGAGGGGATAGGAACCGAAAAAAACGGCCTCGCCCGTCAAGACCAGCATGACCCCGATCGTCATCGGGTTCCGGACGCGACGGTAAAGTCCCCGCGCCACGAACTTTTTTGGGGGGTCGAATGGGGCGGGCGTTCCCTCCCCATATTCGGTGAAGAGCGATACGGTGTGGTACGCGATCGTCAGGCCCAGCGCGACCGCAACCCCGCCCATGATCGACCGGGTAGCGGAAAAGAGAAGACCGCCCCCGGATAACCAGAGGATAAGCGCCGGAATGGTCCCCATGACGTTGAAGGGAAAAATGAAAAACGCGGCGATCGGGCTTTTGGAGATTTTCATTTTGCCATTGACGCCCGCGGAAAGCATTGCTCCGCGCTTCCCCCCGCTCCGGCAAGCTCAGAGCGGCCGTAAGACCGTCTTCATCCGAACAATTCCAATCATGCGATATCCGCGTTAAGCCAGCTCGCAGATTTTTCCGGGGGTATAAAATTCGGGGTCGGAAGGCATGTTCTTTTTCGCGGGTTTCTCTGTCGCGGGCTGGGGATAGCGGTAAATCTTGCCCTCGAAGTTCCTGACCACCACTTCCTCGTCGGTGAATTTGACCACGGAGTTGGGAAGCAGTCGCACCTTGCCGCCGCCGCCCGGCGTGTCGATCACGAAATAAGGGACGCCCATGCCGGAGGTATGGCCCTGAAGCCGGTCGAGGATTTCCAGCCCCTTCCGCACCGAGGTGCGGAAGTGGTTGGTCCCCAAGGTCATGTCCGCCTGGTAAATGTAGTACGGTTTGACCCTGAGTTTCAGCAGTTTGTGGAACAGTTCCTTCATGGTCTCGGCGTCGTCGTTGACGCCTTTCAAAAGGACGGTCTGGCTACCCAGCGGGATGCCGGTGTCGGCCAGCATGTTGCAGGCTTTTTCCACCTCCGGGGTCAATTCCGCGGGGTGGTTGAAATGCATGTTGAAATACAGCGGATGGTACTTCCTCAGGATGGAACACAACTCCTCGGTGACCCTCTGCGGGAGGGTCCCCGGGACGCGCGTGCCGATGCGGATGATTTCCAGGTGCGGGATGGCGCGCAGTTCGGAAAGGATCCGGTCCAGTTCCTTGTCGGGGACGAGGAGCGGGTCGCCGCCCGACAGGATGACGTCGCGCACTTCCTTGTGCTCCCGTATGTATTCGATCCCCTGGCGCAGGGTCTCGCGCGTGACGATGCCGGGAAAACCGATCTTCCGCTTGCGGGTGCAGAACCGGCAAACGATCGGGCAATGATTGTTCACCATCAACAGGACCCGGTCCGGATAACGGTGGACGAGTTCGGGGACGGGCATGTCGCCTTCCTCGTTCAGGGGGTCCGATCCCAACGCCTCCTCCGTGTTGAAAAAATCGTCCAACTCCTCGGGGGTGGGGGCCACCTGCTTCCAAAGCGGGTCGTCGGGGCCCTTGATCTGTTCCAGAAAATAGGCGTTGATCCTGACCGGGAACACCTTCGAAACCTTTCTCAGTTTCTCTCTATACTCCTCGGAATCGGGGATGAACGGTAAATCTTCGATCTTGACCGCGCTCTTGCTGAGAAGTTTCTGCCAGGGTTCCATCATCGTCCTTCGGGAAGATCAAGCCTTTTGGGAATAAGTGCGTTTGAGATAATCGATGATCTCATATTCGTCGTCGAGGACCACGTCGCCGTCGACCAGGACGGGGACGGTGTATTGGCCGGAAACGGCGTAAACGTCCGCGCGCTGACCGTGGGGCCAGGGGACGTCGACCTTGTCGTATTCCAGTTGCAATTTCTCCAGGAAACCGCGCACCATGGCGCAATATCCGCAACCGTCCAGGTTGTAAAGCCGTATCATTGTCGCTTCTCTTCCATCAATCCTTACAGGCGCCAAACAAAATGAAATTTTTCCTAACTCCCTCCCCCTTGAAGCAAGGGGGAGGTCCGGTGGGGGTGAAAAGCCGGGCAAGCGCCCGGAGGCAACACAGCGATGACACCGGGGACGCCCCCGGTGGGGCAACGCCGTGGCAAGCCCGGAGGCGACGCGGCGATGACGCTGACGCGATCGCCGAAATGCGAATCCCCCCGGCCCCCTTTGCAAGGGGGAGCCACATCCCGCCTCGGCGTCAGCCTGAGGCGGCATCGGATCCAGCGTTCACGCTGGCCACCCTCCCCCAGCCCCCTCCCTTCCAGGGAGGGGATGGTTTGCGTGCCGAGCCTATCGGCGCATTTTGTCAGACGTTCTTACAGGCGCATGGGACGATTATGGCGTCGGCCATGCCGTGGATCTTCTTTTTATCGCGCGGGCACAAGGTGGC
>JACRGP010000053.1 GCA_016217765.1 Nitrospinota bacterium
GACACCCCCTCTAAGGCCGGTTGCCGGAACTGATCCCGGCAAGGAAAAACGACACGATGAACAATTCCACAAACTGGTAGGAATTCAAAAGCTGAAATAATTGGCAGGTATAATCCGCAGGGTCACACATTTAAAAACCTCGAAATAAAAAGCTAAAAAGGGTTTCGTAAACCCCGGTGAATTCCCGGGTTCCACCGGGGCTTACGAATGACTTCTTACCGCACCATCCCCTTGACCCGGCGGAATCCCCAAATCGCGACAGCCACCGCGAGAATCACGCCGCCAGCCGCCGTGATATCGGCGAGCACGGCCGTGTTATCGATGGTATAAGCCGCGAACGCATTGGAAGCCGACAAAACCAGACCGGAAACCAAGGAACCCACGCCCACAACCACGCCAAACAGTTGCTTGAACATATCTTTTTCACCCCCTTTCAAAAGATAAAGATTAAAAATCAGCCGTCGTACAACGACGGCTTTAACGAAGCATGGAAATAATCGATCCAACTCCAAAACCGACCACGTAATACTGAATGAGGTAAAGCGCGAAATCGTCAAGACCCATCGTCAACCCCCAAACGACGCTCAAGAATAGCTTTCGCGTGAACACAATGGCGATGCTCCGCCAACATCTTGATTACCTCTTGATCGTCGTCAAAACCAAAAATAGATTTCTCCAACTCCGCGATCCGGGCCTTCAATTCGGCCAAACGATCCCGCGCGTCCCTCATCTTCCGTTCATATGCAAAGAACGAAGACATACCGGCCCCTTATGCCGCCTTGCCCGAGGACAAAGACGGTTGACCCAACTTGATCGAAACCACATGATTCGGCTTCGGACGCTCCGCCCCATCCAAAACGTAGTAGTATGCTTTGTTGTCCCTGGCCGCCCTACGGTAGGGGAAAAAGATTTCCTGATGAAGCAAGTCCTTCAACTGGTCCATCGACCCGCCCCAATGGACGGGCACGGTAACCTCGAAGTGTTCCGGCCTTTCGCCTTCACCGCCCTGGACGGCCTCATAGGCCGAAAGCTCCATCTTGAAGACGCCGCCATACACGCGCCCCGTGACCTTGTCCTGGCCTTCCTTGTTCTTGTAAATCGCCGTGACCACGCCTTTGAAAAAATGCATTTCAATTCTCCTTTGTCAAATCGTTAAGTTGATAATTAAGGGAACAATTTTCCCGCCGAAGCCGTTCAATATCCAATTCCATCCACGTTACAATTTCCTCAAGTTCCCGAGCGTACTTCACCAAAAAATCATAATGCCGCCCACCGACACACACGCCGCCACAATCATGATCCCCATTCATGCCAACGCCCTCCAAATTTGACTTTTCCGAATACTGGGATAAAATGGGCCAACCCAAAAAGAAGATTCACGGCAAGCTTTTAAAACGCGATCAAACTCTGTTTTGAACGCAACATCGTAAAATTTATCACTAGGTAATAAATATGTCAAGAAAAAAATTACCAGATAATCATTTTTTTCATAAAACCCTACCGAAATTAAGAAAAAACAAAGGACTCGGACAAAAAGAATTTGCAAATAAAATCGGTTTTTCACAAAGCTATATCAGCTTGATCGAAGACGGCTTAAAACAACCATCCGAAAAGTTTATAAAAGCGGTGGAAAATTACTGGGGAATAAAATTTGAAGAAAACAAAGAAATCGCACGGGCAGACAACAATGAACTCATCTACATCCCCGCCGTCAAAGGACGAATCGGCGCAGGCGGAGGATTCGAACCCGATAACACCATTGAATTAAAATTGGCGTTTCGCAAGGAATGGATCGAACAACGAGGAAACCCAAAAAACATGAGCCTGATCCGGGTCCACGGCGACAGCATGGAACCAACACTGTTCTCCGGAGACCTACTCTTGATCGACCATAACCAAAACCACATAGACACATACGGCGGGATTTATGCCATTTCGGTCAATAACGAAATCATGATAAAACGACTACAACTAATCCGATCAGAAAAAAAGATCAAGGTCATCAGCGATAACGAAAAATACCAGCCAGAGTTTTTCGACCCAAAGGAAATCACCATCAATGGGAAACTAATATGGTTCGCAAGGGAATACGAAAAATGACAACGCCCAAGGAAGATTGAAATGCATTTTTTCAAAATCGATCCATTCCTAAAAGTCTTCTGGGCCGTTATTGCATGCGGCATCTTGCTCACCATCTTTGAAATCACGCTACAACGCATATCCTCCAATTTAAAAGGGAAACGCCATAACCCACAAAAGAAAAACAACAACGCCATAAAAGGAAACCTCTTCGAACTCTATATAGGGGAGTTACTCAAAAAAGACGGCTGGACAATCGATTATCACGGAATGAGAATGAAAAAAAAAGACCAAGGCGTTGACCTGATAGCCAAAAAAACCAACATCACCGCACTGATCCAATGCAAATACAAAAGCCCCACATCATGGACCTTAGGAGACGAAACCATTAACACTATCTTCGGCTCGGTCAACTCGTACAAACTCGAACACCCAGAAGAAAATAACATTCACCTAGCAGTCGTAACGACAGGGAAATTTTATCCAGACACAAAACGCAAAGCAGAGAACAACGGCATAGAACTTGTCGACCGCTTCACACTCCCCGAACTAACCCAATTCAAACCATAAGCGGCACATGCCCCCAATCGCTTCCTTCGCCGAAAATTTCCTTACACCAGCCCAAGATTTGATCCTCAAACCCAGACCGGACATGCGCCTTCTTCTCATACCAATCCGGAAAAACATCACGAATCACTAAATTGACTATCTGCAAATCGCTGAACCCCTTATCGCGAAGAACATTGAAGAACGGCCCGAACATCCGTCTTACATGTTTTGCGCACCTTTCCAACGAAGTTACAACCTTCACCGCAATAGTCTTGACTTTGTCGCACGTTTCACTGATAAACGCGAGGGCCTTACAACTTCCCGCCAGGTAACAGCCCGGACGCGCCAGAATGTCCCAGGGGATAACGCGTCCTTTCTTGGTTTCGGGACTCGAACCGTGCAATTCAAGCTCGACGCGAACCCACTTGGAAAAAGGCCCGGAATAGATACCCCGCTCCTTACCCTTCTCATAAACGCGAACCAACTTGCCGTTTTCACGACGACCAATGTAAAGAGTCCTTCCCTCGGAATCCTCGGTAACTTCCTGGGGAAGAGGCCCCACATACCGATGCGAAGGCTTCCGGCCCCCTGAATTGTACAACCCCTCTTCATAGTCCCCAATCGCCCGATCCACGGTATATTGACCGTCGAAAAAATCCGCGCACAGATCCACGCGGGTTATCCAACCTTCAAATTTTTCCTCCCCAAGCTTGCGGACTTTCTCCAAATCCATGAACTGCAACGCCGATCCGGGAATCGCAATCATGGCCGTATCCCGTTGATACTCCCCTCCCACAAGGAACAACGTCTTGCGATCCTCAAGAACAAATTGCCGAGCGTAATTGAAACGGCCATAAGGCAATTCCTTTTCGATGCCAAAACCCAAGGTTTCCCGCAGAACCCGATCAACCCGATTAACATTCCCAAACGTGTTTTTAAGCCGAAAAACGATATGCAACCAATCCACGTCCGCAGACCTGGGATTTGCCGTTTCCAGAGGCTCAACCTCCCTGTAAACCAACTCCCAATCGGGCCTAAAAGGGCCAAAAGGCGCGCGCCAGAACCGATAACCGTGTTTCCCTTCCCCCTGCAAGTCCCAAGACGGTTCGGGGAGCGTTCCTTCCATCTTTCCCCCCGTATTACTACCGGGGGGCAGGGGCGCCGGAGGCGCCCCAAAACCAGAACCGACAGACGCGCGCCCGTCCTGGAGGACGTGCGCGCGTCCGCCGACGTTCTCCGCTTCCGAAAAACCAAACAAATCCATAACCAAAACCTCCATTAAGCGCAAGGCCACGCCAAAAGCCTAGAACACCGGCTTTTGTCATGCCCTTGCAGTTCAACCAAGTGAAAGGTAAGTCGCTTCGCTCCATTCTTTCGGAACGGCCCCCCTTCTAGTTGTGAAAGGGGGGCCGCTCCGGAAGCGGCCTTGTTAAAAACACGCAAAAAGGAGAAAAAAAATATGAAACGCGGAGATCACGTTTTAATCTACAAAGACCCCATCACCATGACAATCCCCGAGGGAAGGGCCATCATTCAAAAAATCATCGGAGAGACTCAATACCACGGCACACTACACGCGGTAAACGGGGACATCATCCCCATATATCTGCAAACGGTAGAAGTCGTATTCGGCGGTGAAAAAGCGCCCTATATCCGCACGATTCGAATTGCCAACAACCCCGAAAGAAGGTAGAATCGACCCATGGCTGAAATCGCGCACCTCGAACAGGACATAGCGGAAATCAAAAAGGACCTTGCGGCGATCCGCGAGGACTTGGCCGTACTCAAAGCCAAATCCGAAACCTACGCCACCAAGGAAGACCTGGCCTCGCTCAAAACCAAGTCCGAAACCTACGCCACCAAAACCGAACTGCAAGAAGTACGGATTGAAATCGAAAAATCCAGCCGTACCATCATCATGTGGCTATCAGGCCTGATCATCGGCGCGACCGGCGTCATCCTGGCCATGATCCGCATTTCCCACTGAAAAATCCCTTCTCAAGATAAAAATCCCTACCTCCGGAAACAAACCGGAGGTAGGGATACCTTCTAAAAAGAACTGTACAAGTTTTGTACGGGTTTTTCACCCAGTCAAACAATTGACAAAGAAAAAACAAACCAAATAATTTCAATTAAATAGCTTTTTGGGGCAATCAAGTTTTGAAATCTATTATCGAGCTTTCAAGGCGGTAACGCGGGTTCGAATCCCGCTGGGGACGCTTGAATTTCAATCGGTTACAACCCACCGTCAAAATACCGCCAGTCACACTGTACAAGTTTTGTTCTCCCCTTCCGCAAAATTCGCGAAAGTTTTGGCTATCGCCTCCCTCTTACTGGAATCAGCAAAGTGAGTATACCGCTTGGTAGTCTGCAATGAAGAATGACCCGCCAGCTCCGCGATCAAGAACGGCTGAACACCCGCCTGGCCCAAGCCGCGTATGCGGGAAAGCTCCCCGATATCGGCAACAGCGATTTAAAAAAACGAATTAAACGGTATTTAACGAAACCAAAAAAAAACCGGGAATTCCCAAAACCACTAAAAGTTGCCAGCAACCCCAAAAGGAGGTAGAATCAACTCATGGCTGAAATCGCGCACCTCGAACAAGACATAGCGGAAATCAAAAAGGACCTTGCGGCGATCCGCGAGGACTTGGCCGTACTCAAAGCCAAATCCGAAACCTACGCCACCAAGGAAGACCTGGCCTCGCTCAAAACCAAGTCCGAAACCTACGCCACCAAGACCGAACTGCAAGATATGCGGCTTGAAATCGAAAAACTCCGAACCGAAATCGAAAGATCCAGCCGTACCATCATCATGTGGCTATCGGGCCTAATCATCGGCGCGACCGGCGTCATCCTCGCCATGATCCGCATTTCCCACTGATAAACCCCCTCTCACGATAAAAATCCCTGCCTCCGGAAACAAACCGGAAGCAGGGATTTCTTTTAGAAAAAAAAACTGTATCGCTTCGATCACAGCGGCCCAGCCTCGCCACGCGCCACCGAATCGAAGACGCGTACGTTCGCGCCCCATGACGGGCGGCAAGTTCCAGGATTTTCGCGCGATTTTCCGTTAAAAGATCCTTCTCTCCCATACACCGACTCTTCAAGTTTTGGCGAACTTATCTTAACCGAGAAACCGTGACTCATGCACTCCCTTCAGTCACTTACTGTAAACGCTTTTCGTGACTACCCCATAATAATACCCCGCCTCTTTTCGCGGTGATCGAATTGAAACTCAATCAAGCCTGTTCACATGTGAGCGGTGGCTTATTGACATGCGTACGTTAGCGACGTATATTTAAACCGTGGAAATACTTGAGTCCTCCAAGTTCGCAAAACTCGCCGATGATTATCTGACCGATGAAGAGTTGCACGAACTCAAGCTGTTTCTGTCCATGAGCCCGGACGCCGGGGCAGTTATTCCGGGTAGCGGCGGGTGTCGAAAACTTCGCTGGAAAGGAAGGGGGCGCGGCAAAAGGGGCGGTTACCGCGTGATTTATTTTTACCGGGGCGAACCGGAACAATTATGGCTTTTGACGATTTATGCGAAAAGCGAAATGGAGAACATATCCGCCTCCATGCTGAAGAAATGGAAACAGGAGATTGATTCATGAAAAACCGAAATATAGGACAAGAAGTTTTAGAAGGCATCCGGGAAATTAAAAGCGGCAAGGCGGCGAGGCGGACGATCATCGACGTGCCCGGCGAAATAAAGGGGATCAGGGAAAAGCTGGGTGTAAGTCAGGCCGAATTCGCCGAGCTGATCGGGGTCAGCAAGCGGACGTTGCAGGAATGGGAGCAAGGGCGCTGTAAACCAACCGGCGCGGCCTTGAAACTTCTTATGATCGCCCGCCGCCACCCAGAAGCATTGCACGTTTGAGCCAACTTCCTATTTTTAGCGCTACACAGGTTTTGCATGGGTTTTTTAGCCAGTCTGGGAAACGGCCTTCTCCGCGCACGCAAACTGAAAGGTAAAATCATAAACCGGCAAACATCAACCAGGACGATATCGTTTATCGGCGCCAGTCTGTTTCTGGGATTCTTTTGTCTTTATTTATTCACGGCGCCGGCGGAGTTGATCGGGGGAGACGAAGAGGTCCTTCTCGGCACGGCCGACCGGATCGCCCGCCACGGTTTCACCTCGCGCCAGTGGCAAGAGGACGATCGCGTTTTCAACCCCAAACTGCTTGACGGGCAAGGCTACAGCAAGTATGGTCTCGGCCAGTCCCTGCTGATCATTCCCTCGACCTGGGCTTTCCGCGCGGCCAGTAGCGCGCCCGGTTTCCGGGGCCAGGTTTTCTATTTCCTGGCGGTGTTCGCCGTTCCTGCCTCGATCGGCGCGCTGGTCAATGCAGTCTTTTCCCTTACCTGCCTGAGGCTGGGCTATTCTCTCGCCGCCGCCTTCGTTTCGACCTTGCTCCTCGGGTTGACTACCCTGGTTTGGCCTTATTCCCAGACGCTGTTTTCCGATCCGACGCTGGGTCTGCTGTGGCTTCTGGCGTTGCATGGCCTTTTATCTTTCAAGGAAACGGACAAGACATTTTGGCTCGGCATTTCCGGCGCGGTCGCGGGGTTTGCCGCTTTAACCAAAATCATCGCCGTCTATACTCTGCCTGTTTTCGCGGGGTATCTGCTCTTCCTGCTCAACATGAAATACCGCTCGCCGGCGGCGATCGATCGCGGGCGGTCGCTTGTATATGCGGTTGCCTGGTTCGTCCTGCCGCTCTTGTTTTTCGCGTGCGCGATCTTATGGCACAACAACATCCGCCATGGAAGTCTTTTGTCTTTTGGATACATTGACGGCAATACCGATACCTCGCGCGACGCCGAGTTTGGTTTCAATACCCCGTTTCTCGCGGGCGTTTACGGTCAGCTTTTCAGTTCCGGCAAGGGGTTCTTCTTTTACAATGCCTCGGCGCTGTTGGCGTTTTTCGGCTGGCGGCGGTTGTTTCGCCGTCATCCGGCGGAGACGTTGACGATTCTATCCATCATCGGCGGTACGCTTCTGCTCTACAGCAAATGGTGGGCCTGGCCGGGCGGGTGGAGCTGGGGACTGCGTTTCTGGTCCTGCCAGCCGCCGTTCTTCATGCTCCTGGGCGCGGCCTTTATCGAAAAGCTTCTTCAGGATTTGAAGGACCGCGGGACAGGGTACGCCCGTTCCCTTACAGCCGTATCTCTCCTCGTAACGGTTTCCTTCCTGACGCAAATCCCGGGATTGTGCATCAGAAGCGCCAACTACATCCTCCTGGCGGCGAAAGCCGACGTCTTGCAAGGCAAGTTTTACGACCCGTCAGGCTGGAATGTCCGCGACGACATGTTACAGCTGAATTTTATCCCTGAGTTCAGCCCGCTCGCCGGGCATTGGTGGATGATGCGCGTTATTTATCATCGAAACGACGGCAATTTTTGGGAGGTCTATCATTCGCCGCCGTGGAAAAGCTTGAACCCGCAATGGATCATCAAGGAGTTCGACCCATCTTTCTTCAGTTACAACATTTGGTGGCTAAACGCGTCTATCATTAAACCCGCCGAGAAACTCCCCATCACTATTACGGCATTTCTGTTGCTGGCTACGTCCATTACCGCGCTTGCTGGCGGCGTTCGTCTTGTCCGCCGCCAGGCGCTGTCGTCAGGCGAGCATAGCTCGAGCAAATAGACCTCAAGGATGTCCGCCAACAAAAACCGCGATTTCCCTCACCCCACTTCCTCTAGCCGGAGGGCGCGGACGCGGACGAGGGCCGTGCCTTTTTCGTAAAACCCCAGCTCTTTCGCGGCGCCCATGGACAGGTCGATGATGCGTTGGCCGCGCCCGCCCCATTTCGCTCTTCATAATAAGGTTTTCAGAATCGCTTCGATCACAGCGCCAGCCTCGCCTCGCGCTACCGAACCGAAGGCGCGCAAACCTCAAACCGCTAAAATGGGTCTAAAATTAATTGCACATTTTAACAAAACAAGGTATTTTTCGAATGCCTATTTATTTCCGAGAAGGCAATACGCGGTTCCTGTTGGAGCGGTTAACCGCCGGGAAGAAAATCGAAACCATTCAACCCATGACGCGCATGGGATTTCATAAGACCGCAACTCAAGCCCGTTGCTGGATAGTCTGGGTCGGAAGACCTGTACGGGTATTGGCGAGGAGGGATTATGGAGATAAAAGAGAAACTCGTTTTTGCCTTGTTTTTTGCGGCGTTGTTTTCAGCGAGTTGCGCGCCGACTCTTAAAAGAGCCGAGCTTTCCCCGGACATTGTCGCCTCCGAACGCGAAAAGCAACTCCACCTCGCTTTATCGGAGCAAATTGCGCAGTCGAACCGCCTGTCGGAGGTTTCCTGGTCGTTGCTGAAAGCGGCAACCGGATTTTGCGAAAAACAAATTTCATTCCACTACGGGTTCGCGTTGCACTCAAAAAGCGTTTATGCGGAGAAATTCCGCGATACGGTCGCCGCGGAGTTTGGCATATCCGACGAGGTTTCGGTCCGCTACATCCATCCGCAATTTCCCGCCGCCCAAACCGGACTTAAAACCGGCGACAAGATTTTGAAGGTCAACGAAAACAACGTCAAGGGAAGGTCGATCGAGGAAGTCGCGGAACTTATTTTGAATCCGGCGGCAAAATTGAAGGAGCCGTCAAAAGACATTTCTCTCGAGGACACGACATTCCCGGTTTATCCGATGCCCCCAAGCGGCCAAGCCGATCCCCCGGTCCCTCAGGGCCCGCCGCCCACTTTGAATTTGGAGATCGACCGGGGAGGACAAGTAATACCAATCAAGGTGGAAGGAGTCAAGGCGTGCAAATACCGCGTTCTTTACGTTGAAAGCGATGTCGTAAACGCCTTTGCCGACGGTCAGAACATAATGTTTACTTCCGGCATGCTTCGTTTTGCCAATTCGGACTCCGAGCTTGCCTTGGTCATAGGGCACGAAATCGCGCACAACGCTCTCGGTCATATAGATATGAAGAGGGTCAACAGCATCCCCGGTCTCATTTTGGATTTGGCGATCGCCGTCGTGGGCATCAATACGCATGGGCTTTTCACCCAACTTGCCGGGAACGCTTTTTCGCAGGATTTCGAAGCCGAAGCGGATTACATGGGACTTTACATATTGGCGAAATCCGGAGCCGATATTTCCCATGCCGCCGATTTCTGGAGAAGATTGGGCGCAACGCACCCTGGGAGCATCAATACGCAAATGAACGCCTCCCATCCCAGCTCTCCGGAGAGATTCGTGGCCATCGAAAAACACGTTCAGGAAATAGAAGAGAAGAAAGCGCGGGGAAAACCCTTGTTGCCGGAGAAGAAGTAATGCCAACGTTTGCCAAGACAGATTAAACATCCAGAGAACCTGTCCATCGCGTCTCACCCCACTTCCTCCAGGCGGAGGGCGCGGACGCGGACGAGGGCCGTGCCTTTTTCGTAAAACCCCAGCTCTTTCGCGGCGCCCATGGACAGGTCGATGATGCGCTGGCCCGACGACGGGTTATGGTCGCTGGGAAACGGCCCGCGGTCGTTGACGCGCACGACGATGGTTTTACCGTTCGCCAGGTTGGTCACCTCGACGTTGGTGGGCAGGGGCAGGTATTTGTGCGCCGCGGTCAATCCCCTGGGGTTGAACGCCTCGCCGTTGGCGGTCATGCGCCCGCCCGGCTGGCGCAGGGTTTCGTACCCGTACCAGGAGGCGATCCCGGTTTCCTCGTAGTCCTGCGCCTGGGCCACGGTCATGGGATGATACGCCCGGCCCTTCACCGTGTACGGCGAGTCCTTCACCCTCCCCTGCTTGATCGCTTCCTTGACCGGCAACCCGTCGATGGTCTCGATATCCTCGTTCATCAAGGCCCATTCGATGGGCGCGCGGACGACCTCGAAGGTGAACCTGCCGACCGAATACACCAGCCGCGTCGCCCCTGCCGTCAACTCGTAAGCTCCCTTGACGACCCAGACGGCGCCGTTTACCGTCCCCTTGGCCACGCGATAGGTTGTCTTGACGGCGGAGCAGGCGGAGACCGCCGTTAAAACCGCGCACAATAAAACGACGAAAACTTTTCGGCAGGGTTTCATGGAAAAAGATTTTTTACCGCAAAGACGCAAAGGACGTAAAGAAAGAAAAAGCAAAATCCACGGCGTATGGCCCACATCTCCCCGGCCCGTCGTCCGCGGCGCTCGTCCTCAAGGGAGAGGGGAAAAACGAGATTCTTCACTTCGTTCAGAATGACGCCCTTTCATGTCGCCTTCAGCACGGCGCGGATCAGGGTGAGACAATTCTCTTTTCCTCCGGAATGTCGCCCAGGTCCTCGCTCATTTGCAGGTTGTACAAGCGGCAAAAGATCCCCTTGTTCTCCAGCAGTTGACGGCGCGTTCCGAATTCCTGGACTTGCCCGTGCCGCAACACCAGCACCTTGTCCACGTTCTTCAAGGTGGACAGCCGGTGGGCGATGATGATGGACGTCCGGTCGCGGACCAATTTCGCGAGGGCGTCCTGGACGAGTCTTTCGGTTTCCGTATCGACGCTGGAGGTGGCCTCGTCAAGGGCCAGCACGCGGGGGTCGAAAGCCAGGGCGCGGGCGAACGACAGGAGTTGTTTCTGCCCCAGGGACAGCAGGCTTCCCTTCTCGCGCACCTCCTGCTCGTACCGGTAGGGGAGCTTGCTTATGAACGGGTGGGAATGCGCCGTCTGGGCGATGGACTCCACCTCCTGTTGCCCCAACGCGACGTTTCCCAGCCGGATGTTGTCCATGATATTTCCGGAGAACAGGAACACGTCCTGTTGCACGAGGGCGATCTGCCGCCGCAGGTCGTACTTGTTCATGGAGGAAATGGGGATGCCGTCGAGAAAAATTTCGCCTTTCTGGATATCGTAGAACCGGCAGAGGAGGTTGACGATGGTGGTCTTCCCGGACCCGGTGGCGCCCACGATGGCGAGGCTCTCCCCCGCCTCGACGGAGAACGACACGTCCTTGAGGACGTAATCGTCGTCCTTGTAGGCGAACCAAACATTCTTGAACTCGACTTTTCCCCGGGCCCGGCTGATGGGCCGGGGGTTTTCCGGGTTGGGCAGTTGCTCGGGCGTGTCCAGGAGTTCGAAAATGCGTTCCGAGGAAATCATGGCGGACTGCATGAGGTTGAACTTTTCCGCCAGGTCCCGCACGGGGTCGAAAAACTTCTGCAGATACTGGAGAAAAGCGACCAGTACGCCCAACTGGATCTCCTCCTGCACAAACCGGCCGCCGCCGTACCAGATCACCAGCGCGATCCCCATGGCGCTGAACACGTCGATCGACGGGAGGTAGATGGAATTGTAGCGCAAGGCGCGCAGGTCCTCCCCGAGTTTCTTCTGGTGGATATCCAGGAATTGCCGGTAGTTTTCCTCCTCCCGGGCAAACGTCTGGACGGCGCTCATGCCCGAAAGGTTCTCCGCCAGGCTGGAGTTGAGGACGGAAACGTGGGCGCGGTATTTTCGCATGGCGTCCCGCGCCTGCGTCCGGAAAATCGCGGTCGCCAGCAGTAAGGGCGGGAACGCCGCGCAGACGGCCAGAAACAGCCGCCAGTCGAGATAGATCAGGATGACGGCGATCCCGGCGAGCGTGAACAGGTCGTTGAACACCATGACGATCCCCGAGGTGAGCATTTCGTTGAGGACCTCCACGTCGTTCACCACGCGGGTGACCAGTTTCCCGATGGGGTTGCGGTCGAAGAAGCCGAACGACATCCTGTGCAAATGGGAGAACACCTGCGCCCGCAAATCGAACATCACCTTTTGCCCCACGTATTGCATGACAAAGGTCTGGAGAAACTGGCACGCGAAAGCCCCCGCGAGAGCGGAGACGTACAGGACGGCGATCCGGTCCAGTCCCGCGAAATTGGAAACCTTGATGTAGTCGTCGATGGCGATCTTGGTCAGGTAGGGACCGGCCAGGTTCAGAAGGGAAACGCCAAACAACAAGGTCACGGAAAGCAGGACCAGCCCGCGATACGGATTCAAATAGAAAAGGACGCGCTTTAACAGGCTCCAGTCGTAATAGCGCTCCCGCAAATCTTCTCCGTACAGTTCGTTCATTGCATGAAGATCTCCATTTGCCTCGCCAGGGCCTGACTCTTGTAAATTTTCCGGTAATACCCGTCCTGGCGGATCAACTCGGAATGCGTTCCCTGCTCGACCACCGTGCCGCGCTCCAGGACGAAGATCCGGTCCACGCCGCGAACGGCGGACAACCGGTGCGCGATAAAGATCGTCGTCGTGCCGATGGCATATTCCCGGATGTTGTTGAGGACGGTCTCCTCCGTTTCCGCGTCGAGACTGGAAAATGCGTCGTCGAGGATGAGTATCCTGGGCTTTTTGATCAAGGCGCGCGCCAACGCCAGCCGTTGCTTTTGCCCGCCGGACAGGGAAACCCCGCGTTCGCCAATCATCGTATCGAGTCCGTCCGGGAACCGCTCCAGGTCCGGCGCCAACCCGGCCAGGCCGACAACTCTCCGGATTTCGTCCTCGCCGGCCTCGACCCGTCCAAAGACGATATTGTCGCGGATGGAGGCGGAGAACAGAAATGGCTCCTGATCGACGTAGCCGATGCTTCTCCTCAGTTCCCGCAACGGAATGTCCTGGACCGGGACTCCGTCGATCAGGACCGTGCCCCGTTCGGATTCGAAAATACGCGGGAGCAGTTGGACCAGGGAGCTTTTGCCGGCGCCGATCATGCCGATGATCGCGGCGCTGGAACCTTTTTTTATTTCGAAATGGATATCGCGCAGGCAATAATCCCGGGCGTCCGGATAGCGGAAATTCAATCCCCGGAACGCGATCCCGCCTTCGATGCGGAACGGGGAGGTTTCCCGATCGGGGGCGGTCTCGACGGAAGGCCGCGCCAGGAGAATCTCCTCCAGGCGGGCCATGGAGCTCAACCCCCTCTGCGTGAGGTTGAACACGTAACCGATTCCCATCATCGGCCACGAAAGCATCGTCAAATATCCGTTGAAGGCCACGAACGAGCCCAGCGTCATGTCCCCGGCGATCACCGACTTGCCGCCGATCCACAGGGACATCAAACCCGCGGTGCCGATGGCGAAAATCAGGGACGGGGTGAAAACCCCGTACAACCGGGCGAGTTCCAGGTTTTTTTGGATATACTCGCCGTTGAGTCCGGCAAACTTCCTTTTCTCGTTTTCCTCCTGGACGAAGGCGTGCAGGACGCGGATGCCCGCCAGGTTTTCCTGGACCATCGAGGTGATTTTGGAAAGGTGGGCCTGGACGATCTGTTGCTTCCGTCCGACCGACCCGGAGAGCCGGTAGAAAAGGAGCGAAATCGCCGGCAAGGGGACCATGCAGTACAGAGTCAGCCGGGGGTTGATATAAACCATCAGGCACAGGCAGGCGAGGATCACCACCTGGGAATCGACGAGGATGAGCAGGCCCATCCCGACGAAGTCCCGGATGGCGCGCAGGTCGTTGGTGGCGCGGGACATCAGGTCGCCGACTTTCTGGACCTGGTAGTACGCCTTGTCCAGGACCAGGAAATGGGACATCAGGCGGTTCAAAATGTCGAATTCGATTTTACGCGCGGGGCCGAAGAGATACTGTCTCCATCCAAAGCGGCACACCCCCTGCACGGCCGCCGCCGACAGCAACAGACCGCCATATTGCAAGAGAACGCCGGGAGCCGGTTTTTGCGGCAGGAGGTCGACCGCGAGTTTGAAGAACCAGGGGATGGCGAGGCCCGCCAGGTCCGTGAGAAGCAGGGCGGCGACGCCAATGGCGATTTCCCGCCGGTAAGCCAGCGCATGAGGGAGAAAAAGCTTGATCTTGTTGGAAAGTGTCGATCGAAACGCCGGCAACGGGAGCGTCTCCTAAAAACGGAAAGGACGGAACAACAAAAACTCCCAACGCGAGTTCAAAAACGCCGAGCGCGTTTAAACCAGCCCTTGGGACAGGATCATCGAGAATATTCCCAGGCAAAAACAAACCAGGTTTTTGTATTTCTTTTCATGCTCCTCGTGGACCGTGGGCAGAAGGTCGCCGATGGCGATGTACAGGAAAGTCCCGGCGGACACCCCAAGCGCCATGGACAGGGGATAGATGTCGATATTTTCCAGGACCAGCATGGACGCCACGGCGCCCAATGGCGTGATCAGCGAAAAAAGGAACATGGAAGCCAGTATCCTTTGCTTCGTATAGACCCCCCCCTTCACAAAGATGGAACTCAAAGCCAGGGCCTCCGGAAACCTATGGACGGTCACCGCCATGATGATCACCCCGCTCAGGTTCAACATGCTTCCCGCCCCGATGGCCACGCCGTCCAGCAGGCTGTGGAACCCGATGCCCACATAGGCGGCCCTGCCGATCTTATGGTAATGGCACTCCCCTTCCGAGCAAGGATGCACCATGAGGAACTTTTCCAGGATGAAGATCGTCAAGAACCCGACGATGATCGGAAAGCCGATCTGTTTGCCCAGCGCGTGTGAAATCTCGGGCAACATATGAAAAAAAACCGCGCCCAGCAGTACCCCCGCGCCAAAACTGATCACCAGATTGAACGCGATCCGGGACCAGGCTTGGACCGTGGGAAGCCACCCGCCGATCATGGAGATCAGAAATATAAAAACCAGAAAAGGAACGATCGAGGTCATTTGGCAAAACGGGAGCTTGGACACTCCCTGAACAAAAGCCGGGAACAAACGGCGGCGTTTTTAACGGGGCCGCAAGGCAACACAAACAAAGTCAACAATCTATTCATAATACCATGACGGCGCGAAAAAGTAATATTGGACACATTCCGCGCGAATCGTGATAAAATGGCCCAAACAAATCGAAACATCCGCAGACGCATACACTTTAAATTTCCTGAACGTCCCCCACACACCCCACTACTCATAGTAGAAGTTATGTACGCAGTCATTTTAGCGGGCGGTAGCGGAACCCGGTTCTGGCCCAAAAGCCGCGAGCTTTTCCCCAAGCAGTTGATCACGATCGCCGGCGCCAAAACCATGCTCCAAAACACGGTGGAACGGATCCTGCCCCTGGTCCCGATCGAAAACATCTTCGTAGTGACCAACGAACTGCACGCCGTCGAGACCTGCAAACAACTCGCGGAATACGGCTTCAATCCCGACCGGCTGATCGCGGAGCCCGCGGGAAGGAACACCGCTCCGGCAATAGGTCTCGCGGCAAAAATTTTGTCCAGGAAAACCCCCGAGGCGGTGATGGGAGTGTTTCCCGCCGACCACGTCGTGGAGGACGGCGACTCGTTTCTCAACGCGCTTCGCGAGGCCGAAAGCGTGGCGCTCCGGGGATACCTCGTGACCATCGGGATCAAACCCACCCGCCCGGAGACGGGATACGGCTACATCAAAAAAGGCCCTCCCCTCGACAACGGCGGCGGATCGTTCCAGGTCGAGCGTTTCGTGGAAAAACCCGACCTGCCTTCCGCGCAACGGTTCCTCGAGCATAACGGCTACTTCTGGAACAGCGGCGTCTTTCTGTGGAAAGTCTCCACGATACTCGAGGAAATCAAACTGCGCCTGCCGGAATTGGACGCCTGCCTCAAGACGCTCGCCTCGACCGTCGCCGAAAGCCAGGGGAAATATTCCTACCGGGTCCTCGGCGCCAAGGGAAAAGAAATCTACAATTCGATCGCCTCCATATCCGTCGATTACGGGATCATGGAAAAATCCCAGAGAGTCGCCCTCGTCCCCGCGTCCGTCCGGTGGAGCGACGTAGGCTCGTGGAGCGCCCTTGAGGAAGTGTCCGCCAAAGACGCGTCGGGGAACGTCTTTTCCAGCAACGTCGTTTCGCTCGACTGTTCGGGCTCCATCGTCCAGGGAAACGACCGGCTGATCGCGGCCGTCGGGATCAAGAACATCGTCGTCGTCGACACCCCGGACGCCCTGCTGGTCTGCGAGAAAAACCGCTCCCAGGACGTCAGGAGACTGGTGGAAAAAATGAACGAGGAACGCCGCCCGGAGACCAAAGTCCACGCCACCGTGCTCAAACCGTGGGGATCGTACACCGTCCTCGAGAAGCGCGAAAACTACCTGCTCAAAAGGATCGAAGTCCTGCCGGGAGAGAAACTCAGCCTGCAATCCCACCGCCGCCGGAGCGAACACTGGCTCGTCGTCTCCGGCGCCGCCGAGGTCGAGCTGGACGGCCGGAAAATCCCGCTCGCCCGCCACCAGTCCCTCGACATACCCCAGGGAAGCAAACACCGCCTGTGCAATCCCGGCGACGCCCCCCTCACCATCATCGAAACGCAGATCGGCGAGACCCTGGAAGAGGACGACATCGTCCGCTACGAAGACCTCTACGGAAGAAGTTAACTGCGCAAAACCCTTAGATCCCGACAATGAAACCTCAGATCATCGAAAAAGATGGAAAACCCGAATGGGCCATCATCCCCTACAAGCAGTATTTGGAGATCGTGCAATCCCTTGACCTGTCGGACGATCTCCGCGACCTGAAAAAGTTCAAGAAAGCGGACGACGGGGAACGCGTTCCGGCGGAAATCGTCAACCGCATCCTGGAGGGAGAGAACCCGATCAAGGTGTGGCGCGAATTCCGCGGTCTGACGCAGGAGGCGCTTGCCGGAAAATCCGGGATCGGCAAGGCGTACCTTTCGCAGATCGAGACCGGCAAACGCACGGGCAAGGCGGCCGTTCTGAAAGTCATCGCGGAGGCCCTCCGCGTAACGGTCGACGAAATCATCGCGCGCTAAGCGCATCTTTTCTTAACAGAATTGACAGAGACATGCTCATGTTGCCCGACGCTCCTCTGGTGGACAATTTCGACGAAAAAGCCGAAACAATACTCCATCCGTTGTTCGACATGGTCTGGCAGGCTTGCGGTTGGCCACAAAGCAAGAACTATAACGACAAAGGGGAGTGGACCGGCAGA
>JACRGP010000052.1 GCA_016217765.1 Nitrospinota bacterium
CTTGAGGACTTCAAGCTCGGCGCCGGAGATCTCCCCGTCGGCCCAGGCGACGACCGTCAACGCCTTGAGGAACGCCGGTTTTTTGAATTTGGACATGGCTCTATCGCGAACGCGTTCGGCAAAATCAAGTTGCCGCCGTCAGTTTATCAATTAAACGAGTCGATCCACAATCTCCCTTTTCCCGTTTTCGCGTCGATAACGAAAATGTCGAGGAACCCGTCGCCGTCGAAATCGCCGAAAGCCATTTCCGAAACGGGGAAAAAACCCGGAAGTCCCTTGCGGGTTTCCAACGAGAACCCCCACTTTCCCACTCCCTTTAAAAAGTGCGGTCCGCGTTGGGTGAGGATGATGGCGTCCACCGTCTTGTTGCCGTCCGCGTCCAGCAGATAAACTCTCCGGGAGGGGACGTTGGGCAGGACTTTCAGCGGCCTCTTGGTGAAACGCCCGCGCCCGTCGTTTTCGAGGACATAACAATATTCGGAGGGATAATCGCGGAACGCATCGTCGATCCCGGCGGTGACGACCAGGATGTCGTTGTCCTTGTCGCCGTCGAAATCGGCCCAGTCGGCGTGGAGGTTGCGCCCCGGGATTTTGGGGAGGGCTTGCGCGCTTTCGTCGGAAAATTTCCCCAGGCCGTTGTTGACGAGGAGCGCGTTCTGTCCGCTCCGGTAAACCAGGAAAACGTCGGCGACGGCGTCCCCGTCGTAATCCGCGAAGGACGCGTATACTATTCCCGGAGCCAACGGCGGCAGAAGGTCTCCGCTCGCGTCCGAAAACCGCCCTTTTCCGTTATTGATCATGATCTGGGCCTGGCGCTCATCCGGTTTTCCGTCCGGACCGGTCACGTTCGTCCCCGAAAAGAAAAGGTCGATATCGCCGTCCCTGTCGAGATCGACCAGGTCCACGCGTTCCATCCCCTTATGGACCGGGGGAAGAAATGCTCCTTCCTTTTCGTAGAAATAGCCTTTTTTATTATTGAACAGGAGTTTCGCGACGGAGCCCTTCCCGGAGCGGCCGATCAGGACCAGGTCGTCGGCCCTGTCGCCGTCGAGGTCTCCGGCGGCGATGAAGACGATGTCCAGATCCGACTCCTCCAGGTTCACGTTCGCCTTCTCGGCGAAATTCCCCCGCCCCGAGTTGATCAATACGCGGATTTCGGAACGGTTTTTTTCGGGAGCCGAAAGCAAGGCCAAATCGCTGACCGGTTTCCGGCTGAGGTTGGCAAATACGGCCTGACGGATCGGGATGGGGATTGCCTGGAGAATTTCCAGAGGCCGGTCCTTGAAATGCTGGGCTTTGGGATCGCCGCCAAACAGGCCTCTTTTGCCGCAACCGGCGAGGACGACCGCCAGCGCAAGGAGGGAAAGCGCCGCGCTAATCGAACATCGACTTGGCGGGGGTCGGACTGCCCAAATCGATTTCCATGCCCTCGTAAGCCGCGGCGCTGTTGGGAAACAGCCCCCGCGATTCCTTTTCGATGTTGCCGATGAAGTTGTCGTCATGGGTGGGATCGTGATGGAACAAGATCAGGTTTTTTACGCCCGCTGTCTTGGAGATTCTCACCGCCTCGGGCATGGTGCTGTGTCCCCAGCCAATGCGCGGGAAATGGCCGTTCCGTCCGAAATATTCGTCCTCGGTGTATTGAGCGTCGTAGATCAGGAAATCCACGCCCTCGGCGAACTTCAAGAGGCTCGCGTCCAGCTTGTTGTCTTTCAGGGGCTCGACGTCCGTGGCGAACACCAGGGAGCGCCCTCCGGATTCGATCTTGTAGGCGTAGGAGCCGTCGGGATGATAAAGGCCGAGGAGCGTCAGCTTGTAGTTGTCCCCTCGCACCACGTCGCCCGGGCGGAGGTCGTGAAACCTCAGGCTCGACTGCATGATATCGATCTTCACGGGGAAGCAAGGAGGGGTCATCTGCCGCTTCAGAACATCTTCAATGGTCATCGGCAAGGATGTGCCTCCGTAAATCTCGAACTGGTTCCCCTTGATGTACATCGGCGCGAAGAACGGCATGCCCTGGATGTGGTCCCAATGGACATGGGTATAAAAAATCCGGCCTTTCAACGGGAGCCGCTTCATCAACTCCTTGCCGAGATTCCTCGCCCCGGTCCCGGTGTCTATGACGATCAATTCGTCGCCGCAACGTATCTCAAGACAGGTGGTATTGCCCCCCACTCCCGCCGTTTCCTTGCCTCCGGAAGGAACGCTTCCCCGGACTCCCCAAAATTTGACTAACATCCCTCAAACCTTTGGATTGAAATGTGCTGGGTTTTCTGGCGACCCCGTCTTTCGCAATTGGAAATGGGAGGGTTTACAAACCGGAACGGGAACCCGGCCTTCTTCTGAAAGAAGGATTAAAGAAGTTTTAAAGGTAACCATAACCTGCCAGAGTTGTCAACATTTATCCCCTCATTCGATATTGAAACATGACTCGCTGTCGCGCAACTTCTCCTCGAAAGGAGTCAGAGCGCCAACCTCCATCCCTTCGCCGAACGCGCGGCAAAACCCTTGCCGAAACGCGAGTAATGTCTCGGCAAAACTCAACTTCCTGCCCGTCGCTTCGTTCAAGGCGACGGCGCTTTGCCGCAACCGCTCCAAACTTCCCTGCCGCTCCTCGTTACTATTAAAACGGAACAAGGAGTTCAACAACTCGCGGTCCACATCCAGCAAGGCCGAACCGTGTTGTAAAAATGCCTGGCGGGTCCGCCGTTGGGCGCTCCCGATCAACTTCCGTTGTCCGACGGCGATCTCGAACCGGTTGAACGAGGCGAAACAGGCGGGGCTTCTGGATGGCGCGCCGATGGCGCTCCCGCCATTCTCGCCGGGGAGGCCCAACTCGGCCAGACACAGCGTCAAGGCGTTGGCGATGACCTTGAAGGTTTCCCGGAGACCCGGCGGAAACCGGGGATGGTTGATGGGAGCGGCCACGCAGTAGGAGATTTCCCGATGATGCAGGACCGCGCGTCCCCCGGTCGGGCGCCGCACGACCGGTATCCCGAGTTCCCGGCAACGGGCCTCGTCCACGTCCTTCCCGACCTTCTGGGAATACCCGACGGTCAGCGTCGGAGACGACCATCCATACAACCGGAGGGTCGGCGGGGCCTTGCCTTCCTCCACGGCCTGGAGGATGGCATGGTCGGTCGCCATATTGACCCGGCCGTCGCACAAACCGTCCTCGATCAACCTCCACGCTTCAAGTTTCATGCAATCCGCGATAAATTTAGAGCGTCTGACAAAATGAAGTTCCCATGACTGCCCCAACGCGCTGTTGGATCCCGCGCCGCCTCGGCATCGCGAGCGAACGCAGTGAGCGCGGCGATCCAGCCGCTGGATTGCCTCGGCTCCGCCTCGCAATGACGCCGCTCGCCTTGGCCGAGGGAGCAAAAAACTTTGCTTTGACTCGGGTTTTTCGATCCTTTAAAATCCGAGGATACTTTCCGTCGTTGTCAACGGCTTCAACCCCGAGATACGATTTTTCCCGGTCCCTAGGATGCCCCGTTTAAATTCCGTCCCCTATCCGCCCCTGGCCGCGCTCCTGGTTTGGATCGTTTTGTTATCGGTCGCGCCCGGCACGGCCTGGTCTTTCGAAAACTTTGGGACGCACAAGAAATCCACCGCGACCTGCCAGACCGCCTGCCACAAGGCCGAAAACCTGATTCAGGCCCGGTTGGACAAGGCCGGTTTGCAGGAATGCCGCGAGTGCCATGCGGGGCCATCCGGCCCGATAAACCGGTCGCCGTTTTTACCGCCGGGGGATTTCTTGAAGACCTCCGCCAACGCCGATCGTTCATCGTCTCCCTCGCCCCGCGGCTCCCAGGACATCCTTGCGGTCAGGAAGAGCGGATCCCGGCAGGGTTCCCCAGCCGCAAAATCCAAGGGGAAACGCGAGACGCCGCCGAACATGGCATCCGTCCCCGCGGGCGAGTTCATCATGGGCTCGAACGAGCGCTGGGACGACGAATCGCCGGAATATGTCGAGCGTACAAAATCATTTTACATCGACCTGTACGAAGTCACAAACGAGGATTATAGGAAATTCGTCGACGCCGCCCGTCGCGAACCGCCGTATCATTGGCCCAACGGCGCCATTCCCAAGGGCAGGGAGAAACATCCCGTCGTCTACGTCAATTGGTTTGACGCCAACGACTACTGCAAATGGGCCGGGAAACGGCTTCCCACGGAGGAGGAATGGGAAAAGGCGGCGCGGGGAGAAGACGGGTTCGTTTATCCCTGGGGCAACGAATGGGTCCTCGACAAATCGAACAACCCGTACAAACATTCGACGGGCACGGAACCGGTCGGGTCCTATCCGGCGGGGAGAAGCCCTTATGGTCTGCACGACATGTCGGGAAACGTCTGGGAGTGGGTTGACAGCTATTACCTTCCGCACCCCGGGAATACCACCCACCGCGCGGAATACGGGAAGGACAAGCGCCTGCTGAAAGGGGGGTCCTGGTTCGACTGTCTCTCCTACGGTTGCGGATTGAGCGCGCCGACCTTCAACCGGAGTTTTTTCACCCCGGAGGTCCGCAACAACAGCTTCGGGTTCCGATGCGCCAAGGACGCCGAATAGCCGGTTTCAACCCGGTTTTTTGCGATTGACTAATCGGTTATTCGGGATAAAAATCAAGATGAATCGCGTTTGACCGTCGGCGGGGGTTTCCGCCAAAACTCAGGCCCGACAATGGACCCCGAAGATCGTTCCGCAAATCGAAGAAGCTCGGTGAGCCTTCCCCGGAAGATCATGATCTTTATTTTCATGATCCTTTTCTGGTTGCTGTTCTACTGGAACAAGGATAGCGACGAGACCAAAAAGACCCCGGCGCCCGTCGATAAGACCCGGGAAGTTTTGCCCGGCAACCAATAAAACCCGGACAGCGTAAGACCGGGTCCGCAACGCCGGGGACAGGTTCCCGCGCTCAGCGGTTTTCAAAACGGTGGCGGTTGACGGAGTCGTTTCCCATCAACGCGTCGATCTTCGTCTCCGGCTCCGCCAGAAGCAGTCGGCTGGGCCCGCTTTCCGTCAGGAAGACCCTGGTTTCCGGGATTTTTTCGACGGATGCGGCTTCCTTGCGCTTACCCTTGCCGGGGCCTTTCGCCGCCTCGCTATCGGTTGGAACAGGTTGTGGGAATCCGCCCGCCCGCGCGCGGAAAACCAGGCTCTTCCGGCTGGCGATCCGGTCCTCGCGCAAATCCAGACGCTCCGGCGGCGTTTCGGCGGTTTCCGGGACCGGCGGCGCTTCAAGCCGCGAGGTGGAATGGAAATTCATTTTTTCCCTGGACTTCTCCTCGAAAATCCGGATGTCGAACCCTTCGCCCGCGAAGATGAGCGGTTTTTCTCCGGTCAGCGGTTGGACGGTCTCCGTTTCGCCGGGCGAAACGCCATGGGCGGTTTTACTTTCCCGGATGGGAAGGGGTTGTTCGAACCGTTTCAGGGCCAGATACTCCTTGTCCGTTTTATAACTGTCGTCCATGGCGGTCTTCGCTGGTTGCGGTTCCCCAGCGGCGGCCTCCTCCTTCCTGGCCGGCAACCCGGGAAGTCCCTGGACCTTCGCGAGACCCTCCGTTTTGCCTTTTAAAAACCGATCGAAGTCCAACTCCGACCGCAGGCCGATTTCCACCTGCGGAATCTTGATCTCCATCTTTTTTCCGCCCGAACAACCGGCCAACGATAAAAGTAACGCGCCGACCGTTAGAGCGCCTAGCAAAATGAAGTTATCCATAACTTCCTCCTCCTTCCTAACATACAAGGCGGGGATGAAAAGCTGGTTCCACCCTCCCCCCGCCCCCTCCCCAGCGTGACGCTGGACTCAACAGGCTCGGCTCCGATGGCGAATGGAAGTCATCGAGGGCAATCCGGGCCTGGCCATCCCGTTCCGGGGCGTTCCCCGGTCAAGGGAGGGGAGTAGTTTTTGGGGCGAGTCAAATGGTTCATTTTGTTAGGCGCTCTTAGAAAAACGGGGGACCGTCTCGCCGAATCGTCCCAAAAACCATTTACCGCGCCAGAAAGCATAACCCTCCATCGGCAAACCATCGCCCTCTCATTAATATAACACCCAGAATCCTTTTCGGAACAACCGGCAAGTTTGTCCCTACGCAAAAAAACAACCGCCACAGGTAGCGTTTATTTTTATTTAAAATCGACTAGTTAGATAAGGCATGGATTTTGCTTTTAATTAAACTAAAGGAAATGGTCAAATTTTTGACCCTTTTTGACAAGGAGGAACCATGCGGATGGACGCCAACGCCAATATGATATCGCTTTTAGACCCTAGAGGCGTGGAGGTTCTCAAGCGAAAATTGGTGGCCGGGGAGATTTCCCGCGAAACGTTCAAAGCGGTCCTGAAGAGACAGATGCTGAAGCGGTACTATGAACGGCGCACCTTCGGTTTCAGCCGGATCATGAAGGGCCTCGCCCGTCAAATGGCCCGCAATCTCCAATCCAATCAAAACAACGGCAACGGCGGAGAAGCCCAACCGACCCTGGACATGGACGAACTGTTCGGAATGGTCCGCTCCCGGCGTTTTTGAACGCCTCCCGCCGCCGCCGCTCGTCCAAGCGGAGCCCTTTGCATAACTATCTTCCAAGCCGTCATTGCGAGCGGAGCGAAGCAATCCAGAAAATCTGGATCGCCACGCCGCCTATGGGCTCGCGATGACGAGACCTCAAGTGTGGTCAGGATGGTCAATATGAAACTTATGCAAACTTCTCCCCTTCGGCGGGTCCTAATCCCTCCAGGCAATTCAACCCGGCTAAAATCCCGTGGGAATAAAACAATTATTGACAATTATTGACATTGTTATGCTTTCGTCGTATATTATTTCCGGGTTCGCATAGAATCCGGATACTTATACCCGCTGGGCCCCGCATTGGGGCCCTTTTTTTTTGGAGATTTTTTATGAGCATTTTGAAAACAGTCATTTTTGTCGATGGGCAAAATTTCAAAAAAAATCTTCAAAATTTTGAATTTAGAAGTAGCACGGATAGAGAATCCTACAAACTTGATGAAAAACATTTCCTATGGGAAGACTTTTTTAAAGCGGTAATTGAAAAATTCGAAAAAGATACAGATGTCAAACACAGGTTGTTGCGGGCATATTGGTATAATGCTGAGACAATCTCTAATTTCCCGGATGACAAAAAAGCTTCTCGCTTAGCTAGACAAGCTCTGGAAGAATGTAGACGAACTATCCCATCCATAAATGAGCAACAAATTATAGATAATGCAAAATCATGGTGGAAAAACACCAGAGATAATTTTCATAAGGCTAGGTCGGATGTATTTGAAAAAATACAACAAAAGACAAATTTTCTTGAGTTCAAATATATTGGGCAATATGTTGTAAAACCTTTTTCAGTTTACAGGCTCAATAAAAATTCCGACGACACTTTACATTACGAGGGAAAAAGGGTGGGTGAGAAAGGTGTCGATATCGGATTGGCGGTCGATATGGTTGCAAAAATGCCTTACTATGACGTGGCAATTTTAATCAGTGGGGATGCCGATTTCCAGCCAGTAGTTCGTTATCTCAAAGATCATTTAAAGCAGGTATATCAATTTTCAATAGCCAAAGGAGTGCCTCCGCAAATCAATTACCTTTCGGATTATTTAAAAAGCATTGTCGATGTTTTTCAATATTTCGATGAAGAAGAGCTTTTAAGCAAATTTTTGGATCCAAATACAGGGAGTATCCCGCATTCAATAAAATTGGCCATTGAAAATAGAATCAAGGAGTTGAGCAATACAAAAAAAGGAGTCGCCTCATCGACATGCACGGCAAGTTCAATTTAGGAACACCTGAGCGCGCCGAATTTGACTTGCTATTTACCCCGCCGCAAATTATAAAATAAATTGGCCGGGCGCTTCTCGTCCCATGGCGGGCAGGTCTCCATTCGCGGATAGCATTTGACTTCGTTTTTCACCCCCTGATAGACTGTGGACGCTTTAAGAGTTTTCATCGCCGTCGATATTCCGCCTTTTGCCCGGGAAAAAATCGCCGAGATACAAAACGGCTTCAAGGCCTTGAAACTGGATGTCGCGTGGGTCCAACCCGGCAACATTCATTTGACCTTGAAATTCCTGGGCGATGTCGATCCTCAACGGATCGTCGAAATCAAGGGGCGGCTGAAAGCGGTCGCGGAGCGGTGCCCTGGTTTCAGGGCGGCGCTGGGGGAGGTGGGCGTTTTCCCCGGCGCCGACCGTCCGCGGGTCCTGTGGGTGGGATTGGACAACCCGGACGGCGGATTGGCCGCCCTGCAAAAAAGCGTCGAGGAGGAATTGGCCCAGGCCGGGTTTCCGCCGGAACCCAGAAAGTTCTCGCCCCACCTCACTTTCGGCAGGATCAAGTCTCCCAAGGGAAAAGCGGA
>JACRGP010000054.1 GCA_016217765.1 Nitrospinota bacterium
CCGGGACGAACAGCATCGACTTGTTCATGTTCAGATGCTTGACCCGCACCTCCACCAGTTCGGACACGCGCAGGCCCGCCGAGAAGGCCAGCTCGATCATGAGCCGGTGCTTGGGGTTCTCCGCCGCCACGGCGATGCGCTTCACCTCCTCGACCGTCAACACCGCGGGCAATTCCCGGTTCTTCCTGGGACGCGAGAAATCGCCCAGCGAAAACGGCTGGCGGAAAACCTCCTCGCACAGGAACCGCAGGGCGTTTACGGCCTGGTCCACCGCGGACCGCGAACGGCCGGTCTCGATCAAGCTCAGCAAATAGCCGCGCATCTCCTCCATGGAAACGGTCCGCGCGTCCCGCGGGCCGAGGCCGCGGAGAAAGGCGCGTAATTGGCCCATATAGGCTTTGATCGTTTCCTCGCTGTACTGCCGCAGTTCCATGCGGGCCAGCGCCGCGTCAAAAAGTTTGGTTTGCTCCAATAAGGGATGGGGGACCAGGTCGTTCATCAAGACCTCCTCGAAGGTTGGACGGCGGATAGGCCGCAGGTTGAATGGAAAGGGGAAGTTCCCCGGCCCGGGAAAAAGCGCGCGTCCGGACCGGGTTGTCGCTTAATTCAAGTCGAATATAATCAATAAGTTAATAAAGGTCAAGGATAAAGATGAAACGGGGCTGTCAAGTATAGAGGGCGGATTTTTTATACCGGTCGAGCCCTCTCCTGGCGAGGACATTGAGGACGGCCGTCGCGGGGACGGCCAACAGCGCTCCGAGAACGCCAAACAGTTCGGCGCCGACCAGGACGGCCATCATGATGACGACGGGGTGCAATCCGATCCGGTCCCCGACCACGCGGGGCGTGATGACCATGCCCTCCAACGCCTGGACCGCCGCGAAGACCGCCGCCACCTCCGCCACGGGGAGGAAGTGACGGTACTGCAGGAACGTGAGCGCGGCGGCGGGCGCGAAGCCGAAGACCAGCCCCAGGTACGGGACCATGTTGGCGAACCCGGCGACCGCGCCAATGAAGAAACTCATGGGCGTCCCGCAAAGGTAGAGTCCCAGGCTGTACAGGAGCGCCATGAACGAGGCGGCCATCAACTGGCCGCGAACGAACTTGGAAAGGACGCCGTCGATCTCGACGACGAGATCGCGCGTCTTCTCGCGGAAACGCGGGGGAACCAAATTCGCGATCTTCTCGCCGATCCTGTCGAAATCCCGCAAAAAGTAAAACGTCGCCACGGGGATGATGAAAATATTGAACGCCATGATGACGGCGGCGAACAGGTTGGAGATCGACCCCCAGAGGAACGAGGCGGCCTTGGACACGATCTGCAAGGGCAATTCGCCGAACTTCCTCAGACCCAGGTCCACGATTTCCTGAAAATGGGCCGATTGCAGGCCGGCGACGTTTTCCAGGAACGGCTGGAGCGCCCCGCGCAAAACGCCGATATAATCGGGCAGGTTTTCCGCCAACTGGCGGGCCTGGACCTGGAACATGGGGGCCAGTATTCCCGCGCCCAAAAGGAGCAGGGCGAAAAAGGAAACCATCAACAAAAGGACCGCGAGCGTCCGGGAGACTTTCAGTTTTTCGAGACGGTCGACGATGGGGTCCAGGAGGTAGGCCAGCGCGAACGCGATGAAAAACGGGGTGACCACGCGCCGCGCGAAATAGAGGAAAACGAGGACGCCGAGGACCCCCGCCGCGACCCAGTAATACCGGACTCTTCCGCTGTCGCCGTCCATGTCTAGAGATCCTCCTGAGGGTTGACCGGCGCGGCCGGGGAGGGGGAGGAAACGTCGGGCTGGGCCGCGAGGGCGGGGTTCCAATATCTCTGGATGGAGGACAGAAAAAATTCGCCGAGTTTTTTCGCCACTTTATCCATCGCTTCCGTCTCCGCTTCCGCCTCGGTCGGCCCGCGCGCCGACGCCAGGTCGCTTTTGGCGGCGACGGCCCTGAATTTATAGGCGGAGAACGCCTTGAGGCTCATGCTGGCCTGAACGGTTTTGCCGCTTCCTCCTTCGTCCAACGGCGAGGCCACGGCGTTGCCCACCACCACGATATCGGCCCCCGCCTTCTGGCCGATGTCCGCCGCCGCGCCGATATCGCCCCTGGCGGCCCTGGCTATGGTCTCGGCGCCGACGGAACCCTGGACCGAGTCGCGGGTCACGACGCGAATCCCCGCCGAAATAAAACTCCTCGCGAGGAGTTTTTCCGAGACGGGGGACGATTCCCAAAACGCCGCGGATTCCTTGCCGGCCCCTCTTTTTTCATGGACGAGGACCGCCACGACTTTCGACGGCGAGGGCGCCTCGATGATCCCATGGGAACCCAACCGCCTCCGGATGGCGTCGACGAACAGGGAAACTTCCAGGTCCACTTCGCTTTTGGAGTTCTCGATATCGTCATAGGCCCGCAGGAACCGGTAGCTACGGACATAACGTTCCGCGTCGGCAATCAAGACGTTCGCCGTTTTCAGGTTGGCATCGTACTCCCGTTCCCCCAGAATTTCGCGCAGACATTTTTCGACGGCGAGTTTCATGGCCTGGGCCACGGCGTTGCGCCGGGCCCGGACAAAGTCGCCATTGGCGGCGCTGGCCTCGGTTTTCGCCACGAAAACGGAGGGGAGCTTTTCCTGTCCCTCCGCCGGCGGGTTTTGCGCCAGGAACAAAAAACACCACAAGCAAAGGAAAACCGGCAAGAGCGATCGTTGGTCGAACAATGTCATAAAATCGGCGGGGACTCCATTGCCGTCCGCCGCGCGCGGGACAACCGGTTTTCAGGGATCATTCTTTCCGGGACAGCAAAGCTTTCAGGGACTGAATTTCCCTGGGTTCCAGGTAGCGGAACTGTCCGAGGGCGATGCCGGTCCGGTTCAGGAAAGCGAAGTGCGTCCGGACCAGTTTGACGACCGGGTGCCCGACTTTTTCGCACACTCTTTTGATATGACGGTTTTTGCCTTCCACGAGGACCATTTTGAGGAAGCAGTTATTGCCGCTGGAGCGGACCGCCTCGACCTGCATCGGAGCGGTGGGCTGGTTGTCCAGCCGGACGCCTTTCCGCAACCGGTTCAGCGCTTTTTCCTCGGGGATGCCGCGCACCTTGACCAGATACGTCCGCCGGATGCCATATTGCGGGTCGATCAACTTCTCGGCCAGTTCTCCGTCGTTGGTGAAGAGAAGGACTCCCTGGGTATGGTAGTCGAGCCGCCCGACGGGGAACACCCGCGTCCGGGCTTTTTTGACGAACTCCATGACCGTCGGACGGGAGCGGTCGTCCTTGGTTGTCGTCAGGCATCGGGCGGGTTTGTTGAGGACGAGATACGTTTTCTCCGCGGCGGTCGGTAGCGGGCGGCCGCGCACCTTGATCTTGTCCGTCTCGGGGTCGGCCAGCGTCCCCTGCTGGGTCACGATTTTACCGTTGACCGTGACCTTGCCCTCGGCGATCAACTTCTCCGCCATTCTGCGCGAGGCGACGCCCGAATCGGCGATTATTTTCTGCAAACGTACGTTCATGGGGCCCTGGGGCGATTGGGGATACATTCTACAGGCCGGAATCCGGCTCCGGAGGCCCGGGCGGAAGCGTTCCTTCCTCGTCGGGGACATTCTCCCCGGCGCGGACCGCGGTCTCTCCGGAAGGGGAGGGGGCGTCGTCCGGCTCCTGGAAGTCGAGGTTGGTCTGAACGGGCACGATTTCCTGGGCGCCCGCCAGTTCCCCCTCCTTGAAGTCCTCCAGGGTGGGCATGTCGCTCAAGTCCTTCAGCCCGAAATACTCCAGGAACTTTCTCGTGGTGCGGTACATCACCGGCCGTCCCGGGACTTTTTTCTTTCCGGCGGGGCAAATCACGCCCTTCTCCAGGAGGGTCTTGATGACGCCGCCGGAATCCACCCCGCGGATCTCCTCCACCTCGGCGCGGGTGAGGGGTTGCTTGTAGGCGATGATCGACAGGGTGTCGAGGGCGGGTTGGGACAGCCTGGCGGACTTGTCGAGCTTGAGGTAGCGTTTGATCCACTCGCCAAACTCCCCCCGGGTGCACAACTGGTACCCTTCGGCCACTTCGACGATTTGCAGGTTCCGGTTCCGGTAGTCCTCGCTCAACTCGGCGATCGCTTCCCGCAAATCGGTTTTTTCCACTTCGTTCTGGAAGGTCTCCCACAGCCGGTCCACGGTCACCGGCTGGTCCGAGATCAGGAAGATGTTCTCCAAAACGGCTTTGAGTTCTTGTCGTTCCACTGGGATTTCCTTTGCCGGGCCGGAGATATTGTATATGCAAACCCGGCCGCCGGCCAAATGGTATTTGGCGTCTAACGAGATGAAACGCCCACCACCCCCAGCCCCTCCTTCGCAAGGAGGGGAGTAACCCCTCCCCTTTTTTCAAGGGGAGGCGGGGAGG
Organism: Nitrospinota bacterium; assembly: GCA_016217765.1. Taxonomy (GTDB): domain Bacteria; phylum Nitrospinota; class Nitrospinia; order Nitrospinales; family JACRGP01; genus JACRGP01. The sequence goes on from JACRGP010000054.1 coordinate 4,382, forward strand.
GGTGTTTTCCCCCGTTCTTGATTATGGCGATAAGGCGAAAATTCATCTTATTAGACGATCTTAAAATACTTGCTCAGGGCGAGTTCCTGGGACTGGTAATGGGAATCCATCTGCCGGCCGTACACTCTTTGCGGCTTTTCGACCACCTTTTCGAACTTCAGCCGGCAGAAGGTCTGCCCGTCTTCCACCATGAACGGGACGTCGTGCGGCCGGACTTCCATGACGGCCCGGGTTCCCTGGGCTTTCCGCCGCGTCCCGCCATGCCAGCCGAAGCCGGGATCGAAAAAGCCCGCGTAATGCGTCCGCAGTTCGCCGCTGTTGGGCTCATAGGCGATCATTTCGGCGAGCAGGTGCGGCCAGATGCAGATCTTCTCCTTGGACATCATTATATAAAAATTTTCCGGTTCCAGGATGAGCCGGTTGTCTTTCTGCCGGCGGATGGGTTCCCAGAAATCCATGGGGTTGTAATATCGCGTTTTGTTCAGGTCGATGACGCTACTGTTGGTCTTCGCCTTGTAGGCGATGATGGCGCCGCTGTCCTTGCCGGACAGATCGACGCTGATGAACAGCCCGCGGTCGATCTTGACCTTCTCCACGCCGATGGGGGACCCCTTCGGGGCGAACAGGATGGGGTTTTTATTGTATTCCGACTTCAAGGCGGAATCGGGAATTTCCGGGTCGCCCTGGAACAGCCGCAACTGGTTGAGCGACAGGCCCTCCTGGACGCGCACGGGGAACGACCGGGGGATGATCTCCAGGTACATCCTGCCGCAATAACCCGGCGGGATTTCGTCGAACCGGCGCCCCTTGTCCACGATCACGCGGGTGAACATGTCCAGACGCCCCGTGGAGCTTTTCGGGTTGGTCCTGCCGTGGACGGTCGCGGGGAGTTCCAACTCCTCGGACAACGGGATCAGGTAGATGGCCCCTTTCTCCAGGATGCCGCCGTCGCGCAAATCCACCTCGTAGAGGACGAGGCCCTGCAATTTGGTCTCCACCGTCTCGTTCTCCGGCAGGAAACTGCTTTGGACCCGGTACGCCTTTTTTCCCAGGCGCAGGTCCAGACTCGCGGGCTGGAACTGCCAGGGGAGCAGGGACGTCGCGGCGTGGACCATCCCCATGTGGCAGGCCAGCTCGATGTAACGGTCGGTGAGGTAACCCGCCGGTTTCCCGCTCAAACTCTTGATGAAATCCCTTGGGATGATCGATTTGGCCGTAAACGGTTTCATGGGATAAAAAAAGAACCGGAGGGTCCTTCCTAACGATACAGGGGATCAAAACGTTTCTCGGCCGGGAATGGCGGACGGAAAATCCAATTGACAGGCCTTTCGAACCTATGATTAAATCCTAGGAAACGAAATATTTCAACCCCATATTTTCCGTTGGCGTCGGCTGACATCATGCCGCTCTACGAATACCATTGCCAGGATTGCCAGAAAGACTTCACCCTTCTCCAATCCGCCAGCGTCAAAAAAGAAGAGACCCGGTGCGACGAGTGCGGATCGGGCAACGTCGAGCGAAAATTTTCCACTTTCGCGTCGAATGTCCAGCGGACATCCAAATCCGGTCCGGCGACCATAAACGATTACCCCAACAAGAACGTTTTCAAACTGCCCATTCCCAAGTTGAGGTCGGAGTTATAGGATTTACGGAGACCCCGTAACTCCCGCACGACAGGGGAGGGAGTGGGGCGGAGATTGTCTTTTCAACCATTTGCCCAGGAAACCAATGAGCCAGAAGAAAAAAAACCGCAACGCCCATTTAGCGGGGAAAAACCAACACCCCATGGGTATCCGTCAGTTTATCAAGCCCTTCCTGGCGGTGATCCTCGTTTTGATATTCGCCTGCGGCTTGATTTATATCTTCACGCCGTCGAGCAAACTGGAGTCTTACGACAAGTTCAAGCAGAAACCGCCCGCCGGCAAGAAGACCGAGGCCAACGAACCGGCCCCGAACCCGAACGGGGCGGTAAAAACGATTTCCGACACCTTGGAACGGGACCGCGACGCCCTGGCGACAAAGGCCGCGGACACGGCGCCGCCCGCGCCGGAACCCAAACTTCCCCGCGAGACCGTGGAGAGCATCGCCAAGGGCATGCGGCTGGCGGAGAAGGGCCAATTCGGACTGGCCGAGATCGAGTTTCAAAAAGCGGCCCAATCGAGCCCCGATTCCCCCGAAGTCTTTTCCATCTGGGGGGCGGCCCTGCGGATGGAAAAAAAATTCGAGGGCGCCAACAAGCGGTTCCAGCGGGCGCTGGAACTGGCCCCCAACGACGAAGAGATCCTCTTCAACTGGGGGATGTCCAAGCTGGAGGAAAACGACGCGGACGGGGCGATCGACCTGTACCAAAAGACCGTCAAGGTCAACCCCCGCCATTATCTGGCCTACAATTACATGGGTAAGGCTTTGGGACAGAAAAAGGATTACGTCAAGGAAACCGCAATGTACGGCAAGACGCTGGAGATCGACCCCAACTTCGCGCAGGCGCATTTCAACCTGGCGGTCGTCCTCAGCATACGTAACAAGGTGGATGAAGCCGCCCCTCATTTCGAGCGCGCCATCGAACTGGACAAGCAGTTCGAACAGCCTTTCGTGGTCCAGATGTTGAAGGCCTTGGGGCGGTATAAGCCCAAGGACCGGCCGGAGAGCAAGCCCGAGACGGGCGGCGAACAAACGGCCAAACTCGACTCCGCCCCCAAGTCGCCTGAAGACCCCAAAAAGTCCGAGGGCTCCGACCATAAAATGGAAGGGTCCTCGACCCAGGAGGAGAAAGACTCGACCGACGTCAAGGGCCGGGTGTTGTTCAACGGGCAACCGGCCGACCCTGGCACGGTGGTCGTCATGGAAGCCAAAAACAAGTTGCGGGTCCCCGGACAAAAAACGCAAAACGTCTCCATCCGGCAAAAGAACCTGCAGTTTGTGCCCGGCCATTCCGTCGTCCAGGTGGGGGCCAACATCGCGTTCGTCAACGAAGACCTGGAGGTCCACAATATTTACTCCAAGTCGCTGAACAACCAGTTCAACCTGGGGGCCATGGCCGCCGGTTCCTCCAAGAGCGTCAAGCTCACCGAACCCGGGCCCGTGGTCCTGCGGTGCAACATGCACAAGGACATGATCGGCGTCATTTTCGTGGTCCCCAACGGGTACTACACGCTTGCCGATAAAAACGGGAACTACAAGTTCGAAAAACTGCCGAACATCGAGTACCTCCTGCAAGTCTGGAACTCCCGTCTCGGCCCGTCCGAGGTCGAAAGCAACATGAAAGCCCTCAAGTTGAACGGCGCGGACCAGACCCTGAACTTCAACATTGCCGCGGCCTCGCAAGCGGGAGAGATCCACGACATGGTCGACGAAAAGGACTACAAGGCCATCGCCGACCTGATCGAGAAGGAAGTCCTGCAAGCCATCGACGACTGGAAAGCGGGCAAGGATTATCTTTCGAGCAAGAGGATGCTGACCGCGATCACCCGGTATTACGAAGGCGAAGGCCTGAAGGGGGCCATAACCAAAAGCTTCAGCGAGAAACGCGGGCAGGTCCTGGAGGAGAAACTGGACGTCATCCGCAAGAAAATCTCCGGCCTGGGCCCCTACAAAGGCCAGAAATTCACCGGGGAGTCGCTCCAGGACGAGACCCGGCTGGCCGTTAACCAACTACGCGAAAACATCCGGGAACTCGAACACCGCCTCAATCCGTCCGCGGGCGGGGAGAAGCCGGAAGCCAAGCGTTGAGCGAGCGCCTCGCCACAAACAATTTGTGTTAACCGCCGGTTTTGGGCTATAATTTCCTGCATCTCAACCGGCACAAGAAAAAGAAGCCTCCCATGGTCGATTTTTTAAGGAAGAATCCCGGCATTGCGTTCGCGCTGATTTTGCTGTGGGGATTTCCGTTTTTCTTTTTCCCATTTTTTCACTATCATCCCGGCAACGCACATGGCCACGAAGGCGCATTACAACCTCACGAGCATAAAGGCCATTTCCATTCTCACGAGTTCGAGAGCGTTGCCCATTCCATCAACCTGCATCCTTACCCCGGGTTGGACAAGGAGCGTCATCATCCTCATTCCGCGCCGGAACACGATTCCGACAATTACGAGGTAAGTCTTTATAAAACCGGCATTCAACCGGAAAAACATTTTCAAGCCGTCGCGCTTGAGAATGTTTTCGCTTCGTTCACAATTCCAGAACGTCCTTCCTTCCATTCGTTGGTCCTTGCCGGCGTTTTTACCGTTCCCTTCCCTGCCTATAAAGACACGCGCCAGGAACGCTCTCCCCCCTCTTTTTTCATTTAAGTTTCAAATCCCTTACTGATTTTTTGCCGCGCGGGCAATTTGCTTGCGGCGTGGGGCCTTTTTCTTTCGCGGAGACCCAATCCGCCTTTGCAAAAAACCGCGCGGTCCCGGGCTTCTAAATTTCGAGGTTTCAATATGAAAAGAGCCGCAAAGCCGGTCAAAACCGGACTACTGACCTTATCGTTCATCCTGCTGTTATTGCCTTTAAAAAATTTCGCGGGACCGGTTTCGCCGCCGGAGGAAACCGGAAGGCCGGCCGGAGCCATCACGCTACGACAGGCTGTCGCCGCCGCATTAATTCATAACCCGGAGCTTGAGTCGTTTTCCTGGGAGAAGCGTTCGCGCGAAGCCAGGACGTTGCAATTGGGTTTGCTTCCGAACCCCGAATTGGCGGTCGAGGCGGAGGACGCGGCCGGGTCGGGCGGGTTTCGCGGGTTTGACCGGTCGCAAACGACCATACGCCTCGGCCAACTGATCGAGTTGGGCGGGAAGAGGGCCTCGCGGGTACGGGCCGGTTCCCTTTCGCAAGAGCTTGCCCATTGGGATTACGAGACAAAGCGCATGGATGTCCTGACGCGGGTCGCAAAAGCTTTTACCGATGTGCTAAAGGCCCAAAACGGGATTTCGCTGGCCGAGGAATTGTCGGGCCTCGCGGAAAGGACTTTAAAGGCGGTTGCCGAAAGGGCCGGGTCCGGAAAGGTCTCTCCCATCGAGGAAACAAAGGCCCAAGTGGCGCTTGCCAACACGCATATCGAACTGGAGCGGGCAAGGCGGGAACTGGACATTGCCCGCGGGACCTTGTCGGCCACATGGGGAGAAACCGCCCCGCGGTTTCAATCGGCAACGGGGTTTTTGGATTTGGTCGCGGAGGTCCCGCCTTTTGAAGCCTTGGCCCGGCGTCTGGCCAACAACCCCGACCTCGCCCGTTGGGCGGCGGAATTGAAACAACGGCAAGCCGTCGTGGACATGGAGCTGGCGAAAGCGGTCCCGGATATCAAGGTCCAGGGCGGTTACCGGCGTCTGGAGGAAAGCGGCGATAACGCGGTCGTTTTTGGATTTTCCGTCCCCCTGCAATTTTTCGACCGCAACCAGGGCGCGACAGAAGCGGCCCGCCACCGGCTGGTCAAGGCCGAGGCGGAAAAACGCGCGGCGGAAATTCAAGCGGCCAGGGTCCTGGCGGAAACCCATAACGCGCTCCAGTTTGCTTATTCGGAGGCGATGTCGCTTAAAACAAAGGTCCTGCCGGGAGCCCAAGGCGCGTTCGACGCCGTCAACGAGGGTTACCGTTTCGGCAAGTTTGGCCTCCTGGACGTATTGGACAGTCAAAGGACTTTATTCGAGGCCCGGGGCAAATATGTCCAGGCGTTGGCAAACTATCACAAAGCGGCGGCCGACGTCGAACGCTTGACGGGCGAACCCTTGGCCGCCATCGGTCCCGAACCGCAAAATTCCGGAGGCGAATCCCGGCCATGAAAACCAAAATCACTCTCCCCATCCTGGCAATCCTTGCAATAGGGGCCGTTTTTTTCTGGGTCATTCCGCGGACGGAGCGCTCAACCGTCGTCGGCCGCTTCAAGGGAATTTCAGTGGAAACCGCAAGGAGGGCGCCGGACGTCCGCAAAGGACCTCATGGCGGGAAACTTTTTTCAAAGGATGACTTGCGGGTCGAGGTCGTCATCTTCGAACAAGGCGTGCCGCCTCAATTCCGGGTTTATATCGCAAGGGAGGAAGGGGGAATCGTCCCCCTGGACGGAGTAAGCCTGACCATCGAACTCCATCGCCTTGACCGCGTTGACGCGGTCCATTTCAAACCGTCGGGGGATTACCTTCTGGGAGACAAGACCGTTGAGGAGCCGCATTCTTTCGACGTAAAGATTCAAGCGCAATGGAAAGGGAATTCTTATCGTTGGGAATACTCCCAAGTGGAAGCCAGGGCGGAGCTTTCCGAGGAAGCCATGAAAAACGCGGGGATTACGCTCGCGGCCGCCGGACCCGCGCAACTGAAAAACGCGCTCGTATTGCCCGGCGAAGTGGGGCTCAACGAGGAAAAAGTCGCCCATGTGGTCCCCCGGCTGGACGGGGTCGTGAAGAAGGTCAATAAAGCGTTGGGCGATCCGGCGCGCCGAGGCGAAGTCATCGCCGTCCTGGAAAGCCGCGAACTGGCCGACGCGAAAAGCGACTATCTCGCCGCCTTGAAACGCGCCAACCTCGCGAAAGCCGACATCGAGAGGGAGACGGCCGTTTTCGAGAACGCCTCTAAAATGCTCGAAATCCTGGAACGGGAAAGCGATCTGGACGAGATCTACCGGCAACTGCAAGGGCTGACGATCGGCGAAAGCCGGGCGCAACTGCTCCCCGCCTATACGAAATTGAAACTCGCGAAGTCCGTCTACCTTCGGGAAAAAGGGCTTTTCGAAAAGAAAATTTCCTCCGGCTCCGAATACCAGATCGCCCTCGAGGAATACAAAAGCGCCGAGGCGAAATATCTTTCTCTTCGCGAAAAAACGGCCCATGACGGGTCGTGGAACCTTCTCCAGAAAAAAAGGGCGGCGGAACTCGCCGAGCTGGACCTGGAAACCGCGCGGCAAAAACTTCTGGCGCTGGGTTTGGCCCAACCGGAGATTGCCGCCTTGCCAAACCAGACGGGGAGCGTCTTCACGCGCTATGAATTGCGGGCGCCCATCGACGGCATTGTGATCCGGAAACACGTCGCGGCGGGAGAGGCGGTAAGGAAGGACGCGGACATTTTCCTGCTCGCCGACCTTTCCGAGGTGTGGGTGAATATCGCCATTCCCGCGAAGGACGTAAAAAACGCCCGGTTGGGGCAAAAAGTCAGGACGCATTTCGAAAACCTTGGGTTGGAAGCGGAGGGGACGCTCGACTATCTCGGTTCGATCGTCGACGAGAGGACCCGGACCGTCACGGGCCGCGTTGTCGTTCCCAATCCCGAAGGGCGCTGGCGGCCAGGGACCTTCGTGACGGCGGAACTGCTCCTGGAGGAAAATCCCGTTCCCCTCGCCGTGCCCGCGGAGGCCATCCAAACCTGGCGCGACGGGCCGGCGGCGTTCGTCAAATACGGCGATTTTTTCGAGGCCCGGCCGTTGACACTGGGGAAAAGCGACGGCGAATTCGTCGAGGTCCTCCGCGGCTTGCGGCCCGGAGAACGGTTCGCCGCGAAAAACAGTTTCACGGTGAAAGCCGAAGCGGAAAAAGCGTCGGCTACCCACGACCATTAGAGCGTCTAACAAAATGAAGTATTCCATCACTTCCTCCCCCTTGACGGGGGTGGTCAGGCGGGGGTGAAAAGCCGGGCAAACGCCCGGAGGCAACACAGCGATGACACCGGGGACGCCCCCGGTGGGCAATGCCGCCCCGCGCTTGCGCCGGGGCGGCAATGAATCCGGCGTCACGCCGGCCGCCTCGGCGTCCGCCTGAGGCGGCGTCGGGTCCAGCGTTCACGCTGGCCACCCTCCCCCAGCCCCCTCCCTGAAAGGGAGGGGAGTAATTTGAGGGTCGAACATATTGTTCATTTTGTTAGACGCTCTTAAGAGGGCCCTTTCCCATGCTTGAACGCCTGATACAATTCTCCATCGAGCAAAAAGCGCTTGTGTTATCGGCCGTCCTCGGGATGGCGCTGGTCGGAGCGTACAATTTTCAGCGCCTGCCCATCGACGCCGTGCCGGACATCACCAACGTCCAGGTCCAGGTCAACACGGAAGTCCCCGGCTATACCCCCCTGGAGGCGGAGCAGAGGATCACGTTCCCCGTCGAGACCGTTCTGGCGGGGCTCCCCCGCTTGAGGGAAACGCGTTCGTTGTCCAAGTACGGCCTTTCGCAAGTGACCGCGATCTTCGAGGACGGCACGGACATTTATTTCGCCCGACAACTGGTCGGATCGCGCATTCAACAGGTCAAGGAGAAACTTCCGAAAGGGGCCGAACCCATCATGGGCCCCATCGCCACCGGCCTGGGGGAAATTTTCTTGTGGTCCGTCGGCCAACGGGAAGGCTTTAAGAAACCGGATGGGCCCCCTTACTCCCCGATCGAATTGCGGACCGTCCAAGACTGGATCGTCAAACCCCAGCTTCGTAACGTCCCTGGAGTGGCGGACGTAAACAGCGTCGGGGGATATGTCAAGCAATACCACGTCGCCCCGGACCCGGAAAAGTTGATCGCTTTCGGAATATCGTTCCGGGACGTATTGGAGGCCTTGGCCGACAACAACTCGAACGCGGGGGCCGGATATCTGGAACACGGCGGGGAACAGTATCTCATCCGCGCGCCCGGCCAGGTGACGGGATTGGAGGACATCGAACGGACCGTCATCGGGTCCCGCGGCGGCGTCCCGATCCATATCAAGGATGTCGCCGAAGTATCGTTGGGAAAGGAACTCCGGACCGGGGCGGCGACCCTGAATGGCGGGGAAACGGTCGTTGGGACCGTTTTCATGTTGCAAGGGGAAAACAGCCGGACGGTCTCCTCCAGGGTCGAGGCAAAAATGGCGGAGGTGAACAAGACGTTGCCGGAGGGGATGGCGGCCAAAACGATTTACAACCGGGCCAAACTGGTGGACGAAACCCTGAAAACGGTGAGGAACAATCTTCTGGAGGGCGCGGCGCTGGTCGTCCTGGTCCTTTTCCTGGCGCTCGGAAACATGCGCGCCGCCTTGATCGTGTCCTTGATAATCCCTCTTTCCCTGTTGTTCGCGGTCACGGGAATGGCAAGCAATAAAGTCAGCGGAAACCTGTTGAGCCTCGGCGCCATCGATTTCGGGATCATCGTGGACGGCGCGGTCATCATCATGGAAAACTGCGTCCGCCGGTTGGCGGAAGCGCAACGCGAGCTGAAACGGGCGCTCGGCCGGGACGAGCGGACCGACATCATTGTCCAGGCCACCCGGGAAGTCGCCAGGCCGAGCGTTTTCGGCGTTTTCATTATCATGATCGTCTACCTTCCCATCCTGACCCTGGAGGGGATCGAAGGCAAGATGTTCAAACCGATGGCTTTCACGGTCCTGGCCGCGTTGACCGGCGCGATGGTTCTTTCCATCCTCTTCGTCCCCGCGATGGTGACCCTGTTTTCCTCGCGCCCTGTTTCGGAAAAGGAAAATCCCTTCCTCGAATGGGCAAAAAAGATCTATTCTCCCTTGCTGGACCTTGCCCTGCGGCGCCGGGCCGCTACCGTTGCGCTTGCGCTCGTTTCAGTGGTCCTCTGCCTGTTATTGGCCGCCCGCATGGGGAGCGAATTTCTTCCCACGTTGGACGAGCGCGATATCACCGTTCACGCTTTACGCATCCCGGGGACCAGCCTGACCCAGGCGCTTGAAATGCAACAGGTCTTGGAGAAGAAAATCCGGGAGACCCGCGAAGTGGATTATGTTTTTTCAAAGATCGGCACCGCCGAGATCGCGACCGACCCCATGCCGCCCAGCGTGGCGGATACGTTTGTCATGCTCAAACCGAGGTCCCAGTGGCCTGATCCGGACCGTCCCAAATCCGGCCTCATTGAGGAAATGGAGAAAAATCTTGAAAAACTGCCGGGGAACAAATACGAGTTTACCCAGCCCATTCAGATGCGGTTCAACGAACTCATCGCCGGCGTCCGTAGCGACGTGGGGGTGAAAGTGTTTGGGGACGACCTTGACGTCTTGCTTCAAGCCGCGGGAGAGATCGAACGCGCGCTCCGGGAAGTTCCGGGGGCAACGGACGTCCGGGTCGAGCAGGTCACGGGACTCCCCGTCATGACCCTGCAACTCGACCGGGGGGAGATGGCGCGGTTGGGGCTCAACGTTTCCGACATTCAGGACGTCGTCGAAATCGCCATCGGCGGAAAAACCGCCGGCCAGGTGTTTGAAGGCGACCAACGTTCTCAACTGATCGTGAGGTTGCCCGACGATATACGCACCGACGTGGACCGGCTGAAAAGGATCCCCATCCCCTTGAAACGGGATTCGAGTTCGCAGGTTGCCTTCTCCGGACCCATTCTGCCCGGAAGCGGTCGAAATCCGAGTTACATTCACCTCGGCGCGGTCGTGGACTTTAAAATAGCGACGGGGCCCAATCAAATCAGCCGGGAAAACGGGAAGCGGCGGGTGGTGGTCACGGCCAACGTGCGGGGCCGCGACCTTGGCTCCTTTGTCGAAGAAGCGGAAAAGACGATGGAGGAAAAAATCGCGTTGCCGTCCGGCTATTGGATCTCCTGGGGCGGACAGTTCGAGCATTTGATTTCCGCAAGCAGGCGGCTGTGGGTCGTCGTTCCCGCCGCCCTCCTGTTGATTTATCTCATGCTGTTTTCCGCCTTGGGTTCCACGAAGGACGCGCTACTGGTTTTTACCGGGGTCCCCTTGGGGTTGACCGGGGGCTTGTTTTCGCTCTGGACCAGGGGGATCCCGCTGTCCATCTCGGCCGCGATCGGGTTCATCGCCCTTTCCGGAGTGGCCGTGTTGAATGGCCTGGTGATGATGTCCTTCATCGACAGACTTAGAAAAGACGGCGTCCCCTTGGAGGAGGCGGTCCGGCAAGGTTCGCTGACCCGGCTAAGACCGGTGTTGATGACCGCTCTTGTCGCGTCGCTGGGATTTCTCCCCATGGCCGTCGCCACCGGGACGGGAGCGGAAGTCCAGCGCCCGCTCGCAACCGTCGTCATCGGCGGCGTCCTTTCGTCAACCGCTCTTACCCTGCTTGTCCTGCCCGCCCTATACCGGATTTTTCACGGTCCCAAGGCTAAGAGCGTCTAACAAAATGAACCGATTGACTCGACGCTCAAATCACCCCCTCCCTCGAGGGAGGGGGCTGGGGGTGGGTCAAAACGGCTTTTCACCCCCACCCAACCTCCCCCTCAAGGGGGAGGAAGTTATGGGAATTTCATTTTGTTAGACGCTCTAAACGGACAACGTGAAGAAAGGGACGCCCTCGTTGCAAAGGTTTTTGACAATTCCTCGGCCGGTCTGCTAGTTTATACGGCATGACCCTGCGCATCCATAACACCCTCACGGGGAAAAAAGAAGACTTCGTCCCGCTCCGGGAAGGGAAGGCCGGGATGTACGTCTGCGGGGTGACCGTCTTCGATGATTGCCACGTCGGGCACGCCCGGGCCGCCGCGGTGTTCGACACGATCTACCGCTACCTGCAATATAAGGGGTACGACGTCGCCTACGTCCGCAACTTCA
>JACRGP010000055.1 GCA_016217765.1 Nitrospinota bacterium
CCCTCCCTGAAAGGGAGGGGAGCAATTTGAGCGCGAAGTCATCGGTTCATTTTGTTAGGAGCTCTAAATAGTTCGGGCGTTGGACGGCTGGAGATTTTCCTCCAGGTTCGGTTTTCGGGGAAGCGCGACGACGAATTTCGCGCCTTTTTGCGGGGCGCTATGGACGGCGATGGTCCCGCCGTGTCTCTCGACGATTTTCCGGCAAATCGCGAGACCGATCCCGCTCCCTTCGTATTCGCTCCGGCTGTGCAGGCGTTCGAAGGGTTTGAAGATGCGCTCGGCCTCCTTCTCGTCGAAGCCGATGCCGTTGTCCTCCACCGAGATCTCCCAGAAACCGTCCGGCCCGGGGCGGCCGGCGACGGTCACGACGGGCGGCTCGTCCTCGCGGTGGAACTTCAGCGCGTTGGCGATCAGGTTTTGGAACAACTGGCGCATCTGCATGCCGTCCGCCTGGACCGTGGGCAGGCCGGACACGCTCACTTTCGCCTGGGACTGGGCGATACGGGTCTCCAGGTCCGACAGGACCCCGGTCACGATCTCGCCCAGGTCGGTCGGTATGAACGGCTGGGTTTTCGTGGTCACCCGGGAATATTGCAGGAGGTCGTCGATGAACCTCTGCATGCGCAAGGCGGCGTTTTGCATCCGGTCGAGGTAGTCCGCGATTTTCCGGTCGTGGGCGGGGGCGCGGTCTCGCACGCGGTCGCCGAACGCCATCACCTTGCGCAGAGGTTCTTGCAGGTCGTGGGAGGCGATGGAGGCGAAATCCTGCAGGGCCTGGTTGCTCCGTTCCAGCTCGGCGGCGTAGTGGCGCGTCCTTTCCTCGGCCTTGCGGCGCTCGGTGTCGTCGATCTTGACGGCGACGAAGTAGGCGATCTCGTTTTTGTCGTCGCGCAGGGGCAGAATGGACAGCAGTTCCCAATACAGTTCGCCGTTCTTCTTTTTGTTGCAGATATGGCCGCGCCATTCCTTGCCGGACAAAATGGTTTGCCACAGGTCCTGGTAAAACTCGGGCGGGTGGATGCCGGATTTCCACAGTCTCGGGTTCTTGCCGACCGCGTCCTCGAGGGTGTAGCCCGTGGTCTTGGTGAAGTCGGGGTTCACGTACATGACCAGCCCCTTGCTGTCGGCGATGACCACGGAGCTCGGGCTTTGCTCCACCGCCGTTGACAGGATGCGGTAGCGTTTCTCGCTTTCGCGCAGGGCGTCCTCGGTCTCCCTCCTCTTGGAAATGTCCCGCATGATGCCGATGAAATAGCGCCGGCCTTTCTGGAACATCTCGCTCAAAAACAGGTCCATCGGGACGAGCGAACCGTCCTTTCGCCTTCCGGGCAGTTCCCTGCCGACGCCTATAATGGAGCTTTTGCCGGTTTCCAAGTATCTTTTTATATGGAGATCGTGCTCGCTCCGGTAAGGCTCCGGCATCAACATCCTGACGTTTTTCCCGACGACCTCGTCGGCGGCGTATCCGAAGCAACGCTCCGCCGCCGGGTTGAAGGACACGACGGCGGCGTCCTCGTCGATGACGATCAGGGCGTCGTACATGTGGTCCACGATGGCGCTGATGCGCCGTTCCTTGTCGACGTTCGCGTCGGCCTGTTTCCTCTGGATGGAGCAAAGTACGGCGGTTATCCAGATGACGGCGATGGCCAGGGCGCGGTTGGTCAGGACTTTCCACAATTCGCCGCCCGGAGGCGAAAGAAAATAGCCGAGGACCGTGCAGATCGTCCCGGCGGCCCCGGCGGCCGGGAGGAACCATTTCTGCGGCGCCCACAGCCCCAGCAGGACCACCGCCACGTAAGTGACCCCGTTCGCCACGCCCAGTTCGGTGACGGAATCCCAGGCCAGGAAGGCCGCCGTCAGCAGGGTTCCCAGGAGCGGGAACATGAAATCGCGGTTTTCAGAGGTTTTTTGAATATCGGGCATGATATCTCCGTTTGGATTTTAATCCGGATATCGCGCGAACAAAGGGGCGAATAGCGTGAGACCGTTTGGGAGCGAGGAACAACGCCCGCGGGCTGAAATAGGGAATGGGACAGTTTGCGCCGGTTTTTTTTAAATCCCCCCAGCCCCCCTTTGTTAACGGGGGGAACCTTCCCTTCCCCCTTACTCCCCCTTTGTCAAAGGGGGTGGGGGGGATTTTATAAAGGGGGACCGAGGGGGATTTCCCAGCTTTCGATTCGATAAAAGATTTTCGATTCATGCAACGTCCGGATTAACGCTCCGGTCTCGTCTATTAGTTTACCTTAAATGCCCATGTAATATGTAAATAAAGAGCCTTTGCTCCGGGCTTTTATTCCTTGGAATATTTCGAGTCCGCCATTTTGGGGGCCAGAACGTAGCATTCCACCATGGATTCCCCGTCGAGTATTTTTATTTTTTCCTTCAGTTTGTCCGCCGGCAGAGCGTCGAAATCGTAATCGAAATGCGTTTCGATGATGGCCAGGGCCTGGCGGGCGAGAGTTATGGGAAACCAGGTTCCCGATTTCCCGGACTTGTGGAACGTCTCCGCGGAAAAATAAATCCTGCCGCCGGGTTTGAGGAGACGGGCCATTTCCCGGCAATGGCCTTCCGCCTGGGTTTCGAACAAATCGTCGCGCGGTTTTTGCATCAAGGGCGTCAGGACGGGGGCTTTTTCCATGACGGCCTCCTCGCCGAACTTTTCGGCCAGGAGGAGCGACAGGTACCGGTAGGGTTCATGGTCGAACTGGGAGACGATCATGGAGGAGGCGATCGGGTCCACGTCATGGTCGGCGACCGGCAAAAAATCTCTGGCCCGTCCGCAATCGCGCGTCTCCCGGCAGGCCTTTTTAAAGACCTCTTTTGGGGTTTTCGCGTTCGTTATCGTCTTCGCCACCCGTTGGGCGAAATGGCCCGCTCTTCCCTGCGTGACGTCACACTCGAGAAACCGGGGGAAAAGGCCCCATTGGAAATTCGCGCAAAGGGGGCGAAAGCCCTCGGATTGCAGGAAGTTGCCGCAATGGTCTTCTTGCCGGGTTTGCATGTCGTCCGGCGGGGAGAAGTTGGGGCAATATTCCCTGGGGTTTTCCGGGTTTTTGCATATCGCGCATTTGAACCGGCCGTCGACGTTTTGAACGACTTCCCGCAGAAAAGCTTCCTGCTGGACGCCGTGCATCCAATCCGCTAGAAAAACCGACGAACCGCCGGCGATCAGGTCGCCGATGGGAATGTCGTTGAGGTGACCGGCCCCCATGCAGACCACGGTTTTGGGAGAAAGCGCCCGCGCCAGATCTCGAATGCGCTCCCTCTGCCCCTTGAAGGAGTTCCCGCAAGCTTCCCGGCGCCTTTGAAACTCTTGATTCGGATTAAGATAATTGTCCCAACCCAGCGGGTTCATTTTCCTCCCTCGGTTTAGCAGGTTGCTGAAAAACTATTTTTTAGTCTTTTGCCGTCATTCCCGTGAAAACGGGAATCCAGTATTTTCAAGGGCTTTCTGGATGCCCGCTTTCGCGGGCATGACGATTTTGGGGCACAAAAGTGACTTTTTCAGCGCCCTGTTAGATGGACGGCGCCCTGTTTTCTTATTTTATCCCTATTTGTCCGAAAACGTAATCATTAAAACCGCGGGAAATGGCGCGCCTTTTGCAAAACTAATCTTAATGGGGAAATGTTCCGATAATGCTGTTGTGGATATCCGCTCAAAATATGCGGCATTGCTTTCCAGGGGACCCTTCCCCACGACAAAATATTCTGGTTCATCGGGGGTATGAACAGGCTGAACTCATAAAGGAATGGGAGGTTATGGTCATGGGAGATCGCTTTGACAATTTCCAGATGAAGGTTTATGAGGCGCTGAAAAGCGCGATATTCGAGGCGGTTAAGGAATCCAATAACGTCAAAAATCTGGTGAAAATCATAAAAGACCATCACATGCTGGAAGAGTTGTTTGAGTATATTGACGTTATCGAAACGCGCAACCTGGTGGGGAGCCTGACGCAAGAACCTCCCGGGAAACAAAACCCCGTCGTCCCGTCCCTGCCCGCAAGCGCCAGGGAAGATAGTCCCGAAGGACAAAACCAGTATATCGACGGGAGAAAATTGACGTTCAACGAGGCGCTTTTCCATGAGTATTGTCAGGGCCGGTTTGATGAATTGGAATGGTTGAAAAGGAATAGAATCCGGATCTGATTTCTATCGGAATAATGAAGATGGAATGGGTTGGTTTCCGCGGACTGTGCGTCTCCCAAAGGTTTTTTGAATCCTTTTTCGAGGAAATTAATCTGAATAGAAGGTAGAACAGCCTATTTTCTCCTCCTTTGAGACCCCGCTTGCCTTGTTGACTCCCCCAATGGGCCAGCGGGGTCGTTTTTTTTTCGCGCCGCGTTCAGCCGGACAATTATCAGGGAATCTCTAAAAATTGTAGTCGCCTGATTCGTCAGGCCAACGTGCCGTTGGATCCAATGGGTTTAACTCGGATGGCGAACAGGGATCATCGGGGGCAATCCGGATCTGGACAATTGCCTCCGGGCGCTTGCCCGGCCCAATGAATTGGGCAACTACTTTTTATGAACCATTGGGCTGTGTTGAAGGGATTGGAAAAGGGAGTGAGTCTGAGGGCGCTGTGCGGAGGAGCGGTCGAAACGTTTTGCATCCGGGGTCTATTGTTGCGTCAATGCCTTTATGATATGTCGAGCAAGGTTTTCATCGACTTCATTATGCCTTGGAACGGGTTGCTTTTTACCGGTTCGCGGGTTTACGTAAAGGTCGTGGCGGTTTCCGTGTCTCGGGAGGACGCATCCATCGGAAACGATTTTCTTGACCGGATCTTTTCTTTTCACAAGGTAAAGGCGATTTCCTTTATTTTATGTTTTTGCGGAACGTCTTCCAGGGTCATAAGCGTATAGGCTTCCTTCATGTTTTCCTCAAGCTCCTCCAATGTTTCGCCTTGTGTCATTATTTCGGGATATTCGAGGAGTTTGCCTACCCAGAATTTGTCGCCTTTCCAATAAATCATTTTCAGTTTGGTTTTCATATTTTTACCTTAACCTTGCATCCAAAGGGGCAGTTTTAGTTGCCCAATTTATTGGGCGGTTTCGGACCCAAGTTGCCCGATGAATCGGGCGACTACCGGCGAAAACCGTGTTTTTTCAACGTCCCATAAGCCCGGGCAAAAAGGGACGCTCCGCGGCAAATGCGCCGTTTTCGTCTTGCTCGATTCGGATTTGGGATTTCATGGGGATAACCGCGCTCATTTTTTTTTACCAGTTTAAAACAAGATTTCCTTGAATGCCAGAGAGAAACCGTGAACGCGCGGTTGACGGATACTCCCTTTGCCGTTTATGCTTGGGGAATCTTTTATTTGGCGGAGAAAGACCTCTCCTTCTCTCCTTTATGATATGAAGTTGGTCGTCCAGCGGGTTTCCAGTTCGTCGGTGCGGGTTGACGGCCGTGAAGTCGCCCGTATTTCCAAGGGCCTCATGGTCTTGTTCGGCGCGGAAAAGGACGACCGCGAGGAATCCGCGAAATACCTCGCCGAAAAAACGGTCAACCTGCGGATTTTTCCCGACGACCGCGGCAAAATGAACCTTTCCTGCAAGGACGCCGGCGGCGAGGTCCTGGTCGTTTCGCAGTTCACGCTGGCGGGGGATGGCTCTCGCGGAAGGCGGCCGGGTTTTGAAAACGCCGCCCCGCCCGGCGCGGCGGAACGGTTGTATCTCAAATTCGTCGAGGAAATAAGACAGGCGGGTTTGACCGCGGTCTGCGGCCTGTTTGGGGCCCACATGCTCGTGGACATACAAAACGACGGGCCGGTCACCTTCATCCTGGAAGGATAACCGGGGCCGGGGAGCTACGGAGCGAGCGGAGGCTCAAAGTATTCAACCCGAATTTCGATGCCGAAACCGCCCTGCGACTCCCCTCCCTTGATGGGAGGGGCTGGGGGAGGGTGAACGGAAACGATCGATTGAATTCTTGCGTACCCCTCACCCCGTCCCTCTCCCGCAAGGGGAGAGGGCGTAACATCCTTTTGCAGTTTCGGTTTTGGGATTCGCGTTCAAGGGGTCCCGGCCGTGCCCTGCGTGACGGTTGGCATGACGATGTTCTTGAAGTCGTTCGGGCCCAGGTTGTACTTGGTATAGAACATATCGAGGTTTTTCCTGGCGTTTTCGGACGAGGCCTCGTCCTTTTTGTCCAGGAACAATTTCCGCGCGATGGCGGTGTTGACGATCGCCTTGTTCCCGTTGGAGATACTGTCGTACACCATCCCCAACTGGTAGTAGGCCTCCGCGTAATCCGGTTTCAGATTGATGGCCCTTTCGAGGGCGTCGATCGAGGCCCGTGTCCCCCCCAGTTCCTTTTGGAGAGTCCCCATGGCTTTAAGGGTGGGCGGGTCCGATGGGTTGATCTGCAGGGCCTTGCCGAATTCCCTCAGCGCGTCGTCCGGTTTTGTCATTCGCATATAGACGAGGCCAAGGGCGGCGCGCGTCTGGGCATCGTTGGCGTCGATCTTGAGCGCCGCTTTCAATTCCCCCGCGGCCTGTTCCAACTGGCCGTCCTTGATGTAGAGGGCCCCCAGGTTGTAATGCGCCATGAGATGCTTCGGGTCCAATTCCAGGGTTTTCTGGTATTCCCCGATCGCCTCTTTCGTCCGCCCCAGTTTCTCCTGGATGACGGCGATGTTGTTGTGGGTTTCGGCGCGGTTGGGATCGGCCTCCAAAACTTTTTTCCACTGTTCCATGGCGTTGTCGTATTGCCCCAGGTTGGCGTAGGCCACTCCCAGGTTGTTGTAAGTCTCGATATGTTCGTTCCCTCTCTTGAGGGCCGCCTTTAAATAGACGACGGCGTCCTCGTTGCGGCCGAGGGCGATCGTCGCCCCGCCCAGGCTGTTCAGGACGCTCGCGTCCTCCGGTTTCAACGCGAACGCTTTTTTCAGCCATTTGCCGGCTTCCTTGTACTGTTTCAGATAATAGTGGGCGACGCCCAGGTCCCGATGCGCCAAGGCGTGGTCGTTTTTCAAACGGATGGCGTCCTTGAGGTGGTCCATGGCTTCCGGATAATTCCGGAGGGCCAGGTAAAGCGAGCCGATCTGGTAATGGTCTTCCGCGCTACCGGGGTTCTTTTTGAGGGCTTGTTTGTGTTTCGCGATTTTCTCCTCCGGGGTCTTGGGTTTGTTACAACCCGCGGAGAACGGCAGGAACAAGACGGAAAGGATGAGAAACCAGAGCGGGAATTTTCTCATGTTTGGAACGCCGGCGCCAGACGAAGGTTTGGATGAAAAAAGCTTGGGAGCCGATGGCCGTTTCAGGATATGACGGTTTTAGGATGCCGCGCAAGCTTTAGAGCGTCTAACAAAATGAACCCTTTGGCTCGGCCCTCAAATTCTCCCCTCCCTTGACCGGGCAGGCGCCCGGAGGCGACACGGCGATAACGTTTCACGATCGCCGAAATGCAAATCCCCCCGGCCCCCTTTGCAAGGGGGAGCTACATCCCGCCTCGGCGTCAGCCTGAGGCGGCGTTGGATC
>JACRGP010000056.1 GCA_016217765.1 Nitrospinota bacterium
TCGCCGGGCTGAGGGATTTCATCCCGCAAATGCAGGCGGACTCCTTGTTGGCCCCGCTTGCGGACAAATCCGGCTCCGCCGACAGCATTCTGGGCGCCATGTCCAGCCGGCTCGCCGACCTTGCGGACCTCGTTCTACAAAAAATCCAGGGAGTTTAAGCGCCGAGTTACTGATGAATTCCGCAAATCCCCTCCCCCTTTCAGGGGGAGGTTGGGTGGGGGTAAACGCGCCGGACTTACACCCCCATCCTGGCCTTCCCCCTACAAGGGGGAAGGGAATTCGCCGTCCTCAATTTCCCTCCCCTTGAGGCATGCGACTTATGAACTCCTTAACAAAGACGATCGCTTGAGGGAGTTTTGTCCGCCGAAACTATTCCCGGTATTCGAGGTCGAGCCGGTAGGCGAGTCCGATCCGGTTGCCGTCCAAGGCGGTTACCGAGGGGTTGGCGAAACTGATGAGTTCGAAGACGACGGCGTTCTGGCCTTCCTTGAGATAACGGTCGATATCGATAACGAACGGATCCGGATAGTTCGCCCCGCCATATTCCCCGGGCAAAGCCTTGTCGTTCACCGCGATATGGCAGGCGCCCGCGCTCCGGACGTATAAAACGGAACGGACGATCGCCTTTTCCGCTCCCGGCGGAAGGTTGAACCGCAAACGGAATTTGTTGTGGCTTCCGGTCCTGGCCTCGTCGAGGGCCAGGCCTTCCTTGATCCAGACCCATTGGCTTCCCTTAATGGTCCGCCAGCCGTGGTCCATCTGGCAAATCGACGCGGGCCGCCAGGTATCCGTCTTGGTGTCGCAATACTCGGTCTCCTTGCCGCTGACGAGGACCAGCGTCCGCGAATGGCTGGAGGAGGGAGGGCTTTTTTCGTCATGGGCCAGGGTCTTGCTTTGCTCCCACATGTTGGCGTTCATTTCCTGCCAATATTCGTACAGGCCGTCCTTTTTGTTGACGACAACCATGCTCGGCCGCGGAACGCTCCGTCCCAGGTACGGCCCGATATCGGCGATGATCAGGCCGTTGGGATATCCTTCGTCGAGGGAGATGAAGGAATGCGACGGTATCGAGTCGTACGTGTGAATGATCAACCGGCCTTTTTGGGCTCCGTCCGGCCCATGCATTATTTCCTCCTGCAATTTTTGCAACAGCAGGAGAGACGTCCGGATTTCGTTGATGAAGGTGGGCTTTCCCCTGCCCTGTTTGGCGATGAAATCCACCACCGGCGAATCCGGGTTCATCAGCAGGAGCTTGACGTTGATGCCCTTGAGGACCTTGTCCTTGATGATTTCCCGGCTGTTCGTGGAAATGGACAGGAGCGAGGTGCCGCCGATGAAAATTTCCCGCTGGACCTTCTGGAACAGTTTCTCGAATCCCATGGACTGCCCCAGCTCCGACCGGTTCTTGTAGATCCCCGTGATGCCCAGGCGCACGGCGTCCGGGTTGACGATCTCCTCCAGGGCGGATTTGTACTCGTTGAAGGTGAGTTCCCGCAGAAACAACTCGTAGCCGAGGGACACGACGCCGATCATGGCGATCAGCAGGGAAAATTCCTTGATGGGATGAAAAAACAGGCTGTCGCGCGGAAAAAACTTGTCCGTGCCGATATAGGCGATCGCGCCGCCCACGAAAATGACCAGCGCCAGGAACAGGATGCGTTCCCGGATCCAGCTCTTGACCCATTCGCCTTTGTGATGCCGGTCTGTCTTCATAGTCGGATGAACTTCGAAAAATTCCAGGAAAAACGCAAAACGTTGCAGGAATCCGAGCTTACAAGAAATCGATCGTTTTCACAACCGGGAAACAAAGGACTAATGAAAATCTAATCTACTGCTCCTGGACGTACACATATTTCAACAGCAGGGGGATGATGAGCAGGATCAAGAGGGTTCCGATGAGCATCCCCCCGACAACGACGATGGCCAGGGGTTTCTGCACCTGGCTTCCCACGCCGTGGGCGATGGAGGCCGGGAGCAGACCGACGGCGGCCACCAAGCCGCCCATCAGGACCGGACGGAATTTGTCCCGCGCGGTCTCCAGGATGGCTTCGCCCCGCGGTTTCCCTTCCAAGGTAAGATGGATGTAATGATTTACTAAAATCGAACCGTTCAACACCGAAATACCGATGATGGACACGAAGCCCACGATCGAGGACACGCTCAAGGACTCGTCCATTACGACCAGACTGACGGCTCCGCCCAGAATCCCGAACGCGGGCGCCGCCATGGTGACCAGCACGTTCGCGACGGACCGGTAGAAAATATAGAGAACCGCGAGGATCAGAAAGAGCGCGATGGGGATGGAGAAATAAAACCGCTTAAAAGCCTGTTTCATCTCGTTGAACATGCCGGCCCATTCCATATAAAGACCCTCCGGGAGCTTGATTTTCGCCGTTTCGGACTGCGCGGCTTCCACCGTGCCGCCCAGGTCCTTGGAAGTCACGCTGAACTTGACGGGGATGTACCGCCGGAAATCCTCCCGGTAAATAAACGACGCGCCGGTGTCGAAATGGATGTTGGCCACCCTGGACAGGGCGATCAATCCGCCGTCGGCGAGAACAATGGGGATGGTCGCGATTTTTTCCGGCTCCTTGCGGTATTCCGACGGGAAGGACAGGAACAAGGAGGACGTCCGCGTCCCTTCGACGATCTGCGTGACGGTCTTGCCGCCCAGCGCGGTGGCGACCGTGTCCAACACTTCCTGCACGCTCAATCCCAGAGTCGCGGCGTTTTCGCGGTCCACTTCGATGACGAGGTTCGGCTGGCCCAGTTCCTTGAATATTCCCACGTCCTCGATGCCGGGCGCTTTCTCGATGCGTTTCTTTACCTCCTCGGCCACCTCGTCGAGGACGGACAGGTCCTCGCCGAAGACCTTGACGGAGTTTTCGCCCTTGACTCCCGACATGGTCTCCTCAAGATTGTCCTGAATGTACTGGGAAATATTGATGTCGGCGTTGGGGAAAAGCGCCCGAAGGTCCTTGCGCACCAGGTCCTCGATCTGTTCCTTGGTCATTTTTCGCGTCCATTGGTCGTAAGGCTTCAATTTGGCGAAGTATTCGCTGTTGAAGGGCCCGTGAGGATCCTTGCCGTCCTCCGACCTGCCCACGTGAAAATTGACCGTCTGTATTTCCGGGTATTCGCGGAGAATATTTCTCGCCACAAGCGTGTTCTCATAAGCCTTGTTCAAGGATATGGAATGCGGGAAGAGGATTCTTATATACATGTTTCCCTCGTCCATTTTCGGGAGGAACTGCGTCCCCAGATTGCCGAACCCGGCCGCCATTACCGCGGCAATGGCGGCGAACGCCATGGACAGGACGAGGCGCGGCCGCTTGAGCAAGACCCCCAGGAGGCCGGCGTATTTTTCTTTCGCGAATGCGATGAGGCCGAGTTCCTTTTCCTGCTGCTGGCGAAGAAATATGTGTTTGGAGGCCACGAGATAGGTGAAGGTGAGGACCAGCGTGAAGACCAAAGCGTACAGGTAGGTTTTTGCCATGGGGGAGAAAATCTGGCTCTCCGCGCCCTTCATGTTGAAAATGGGAATGAAGGCGATCAGGATGATGAGCACCGAAAAGAATATGGGCTTGCCCACCTCCTCCGCGGCCTGGGCAATGGCGCGCGCGCCAGCCCCGGACTTGTGCGCCAAACGGAAATAATTCTCGATGAAAACCAGCGGGATGTCGGCGATGATGCCGAAATCGATGGCCCCGATCGACAGGAGATTGGCGGATTCGCCCTTGAACGCCATGACCGCGAAAGTAATCAGCAGGGATATGGGGATGACGATGGCGGTGATGATGGCCCCGCGGAAGTTTCCCAGAAAAATCAAAAGGGCCAGGGCGACCAGAGCGATACCGGAGGACGCCAGTTCCAGCACTTTCTCGATAACAGTCGTAATGAGGTCCCAGCGGTCGTAAAACGGCTTGATCTCAATCCCCTTGGGCAGAATCCTGTCGTTGAGTTCGGCGATCTTTTCATGGATCGAGCGGATGGAAGGGATGCTCATCGCCCCCTTTTTCAGGACGACGGTGCCCATGACGATTTCGTCCTTGTAGTTGAGGCCGACAATCCCTGTCCTGGGGATGTTCCCGATTTTCACTTCGGCGAGGTTTTTCACCAAAATGGGTTTGCCGTTCCTGGTCGCCACCTTGGTCGATTCGATATCGCCGATGTTTTTTATGAGCCCCAACCCCCGCACGATATAGTACTGGTCGCCCATCTCGATGGCCCTGCCCCCGACGTTCAGGTTCGACTTCGACAACGCCTCGATGACCTGGGAAAGGGGGATCCCGTACTTGATGAGGTTTTCCGGGATCACCTTGACCATGTAGGCCTTGATATAGCCGCCAACGGACACCACGTCCTCCACGCCTTGGGCGGTCCTGAGAAACCTCGCGATCACCCAGTCCTGGAGACCGCGCAGTTCCATCAGGTTGTTCGACCCTTTCACCTCGTAACGCATCACTTCGCCGATGTCGTTGGGAATGATCGATGGTTGGACGTTTTCGGGAAGACTCACCGTGGACAGCCGGTTGATGACCTGCTGTTTCGCTTCCGTGTAGGCGATATCGTGGTTGAACCGGCACTTGATGTCGGAAAGCCCGTACATCGATATGGAATTTATGCTTTCCAGGTTCACCATTCCGGCGAGGGCTATTTCCGCGGGGATGGTGATTTGCCGCTCCACTTCCTCGGCGGATTTGCCCTCGAACAGGGTCACCATTTCGATGATGGGCGGCGCCGGGTCGGGGAACGCCTCCACGTTCAGGTTTTTAACGAAAAACAGGGACAAAAGAAAAGCGGCGGCCACCAAAAGCAGGAATAACGGGCTGTTATTGGTTACGAAAACCACCCATCGTCTCATACCTGGTCCCTCTCAATGGCGGAAAGGGCGATCTCCTCGTCCGGATCCAGCCCCTGGACCAGGACGGATTTTTCGCCGACCTCTCCCGCGGGTTTCACTTCCTGCGGGCGGAACCCGTCCTCGGCTTTTTTATACACGTAAAACTTGCCGTCCTTGTAGATCATGGCGGTCTTGGGGATGATGGGAAACGTTTTCTCCTCGCCGCGAATTTTCACGTCCAGAAACATGTTCAACTTGAGCAGTTCGCTTCCCTTGCGCAACTTGATATAGGTCTTGACCGTTTTGGTGTCCGTGTCCTCCATGTCGCTGACATACGCAACGACTCCCTTGAATTCCGCGGAGGGAAAGACGTCGGTGGAGAAACTCACTTCCTTGTTCTTCTTGATCTTCTGGATGTCGGTGTCGTAGATATTCGCGACCACGAAAATCTTGGAAAGATCGGCGATCGTCAGGATGGGCGACGACGTGTCCAGCCGGTCCCCGATATGGGACTGAATCTCCACGATCGCCCCGTCAACGGGAGCTTTTACCGGAAACCGGCTCGGGAAAGCGGCCGTCTCTTCCGCGGACACGCCGTACAGTTCCAATTTCTTTTGGTAGCCTTCGACCAGGACTTTGACCTGCTCCTGGTTGGCCTGGCTGGTCAAAAGGTCGTTTTGAGCGACCGCCCCCACCTCGAACAACCGCTTGTTGAGGTTGTAAACCCTTTCCGCCTGCCGGAGTTGAGTCAGCGCGGAAAGATAGGCGCTGTAAGCGTCGCTGATGTCCGGGCTTTTTATGGACAACAACAAATCCCCCTTTTTTACCTTGTCGCCGACTTTTACGTTGACGCTCTCGACGTATCCCGGCAGGGGGGAAACGATCTTGACGGCCCCTTCCAAGTCGGGCTGAACGGTCCCCGTGGTTTGGATGAACGTCTGGACCGCCTGGGTTTTGACCTTGTAAATCTCGGTGGGCTTGGCGACCGGTTTCTGGACTGGCGCCGCCGGATGGTTCGCGATTCTGTCGCACCCCATGACCGCCGCCAGGACCGCGGAGAATAAAATTATTTTTTTCATTTTATCTCTCCCGTGGCTACCCGGACCAGTTCCCGGCTCAGCAATACCTGCATACGCGCCTGATTATGCTTCGTCGAAAAATCCCGGTAAGTCCTCTGCGCATCGATAAAATCCAGCACGGTGATCCCGCCCAAGGCAAACGCGGCCTGGCTGTTCTTCAACAGGTCCTCCATTTCCTTTTTCCTTTCCGCGTAGGAATTCTCGATCTTCAAGGCCGAATCGTAGTTGTTGACGGCCTGCCGGACGTCCGAAACGATCTGTCTCCGCGTTTTTTCGATCTGTATCTCGATCTGGCCATGCCCCGCCATCCGCTTCATAATTTCGCCCTGGTTCTTGTTTAATATGGGGAGGCGCAGGCTGATGCCCGCTCCGAAATTGGGGGTGATTTTGGTCCCGAACTGGTCGTATTCCGCCCCCACCGTGATGTCCGGAATCTTGTAGGATTTGGCGAACGCCACGTCCAGGTCCGAGGCCCGCAGTTGCCTCTGCAGGGACAGGTAATCGTACCGGTTCTGGTAGGCAACGCCGAGCAGTTCGCCTTCGGAAAAACTCTTGGGCTGTTCCGGGTACTCGAACCGGGAGGCGGGCTCGACCGTTTTTTCCGCCCCCAGCAGAAAGTTGAAGTCCTCGACATGGTTCCTATATTGGTTCTCGAACGTGGCGAGGGCGGTCTGCGCGTCGATCCGCGACAATTTCAGTTTGGCGTGATCGATGAGGGTCAGCGTACCGGCCTTGAACCGGATTTCGCCCACCTTCAAAACCTTGTCGATCCTCTCCAGTTCTTTTTTGGCGAATTCGACGTTCAGCCGGTCCAGCAAAAGGTTGTACCAGACGCTGTAAAATCCCGAAAGCAGGTTGCGGATTTTATCTTTTTGCGCCAGTTCCGCGGAGACGTGGGTTTCCTGCGTCGAATCGATCCGCAATTGCCGTCTTCCGCCCAGTTCGATCAACTGGTCCAGGCGGACCGTCGATTGCGTATTGTCCCCGAGCTGGGGGTATCCCTTGGAAAACTCGTTGCCGAAGTGGTTGACGGAGAGGTTGGGGTTGGGGTAGAGCTTCGCGCCGACAAAATCGGCGTAGGCCTTTTCGATATCGAACTTGCCGATCAGGAGGTCGTAATTCTTTTTATAAAAAATCTCCAGCGCCTGGGCCAGACCTATTTCCTCACCGCGGGCCGGAGCGACGCCCAAAACGATGCAGATAAGTATTAAAACAAAAAACCGCGCGGTCTTTTTGAAACCGTTTTTTTTGCGCTCGGATCGATTTATAAAATGCGTCCCCATGCGATTCATTAACGGGTAATATAAAAAAGTTCGGAAATCGTCGCCCATGGGCGATAACCGCGGACCAAAGACGTTGTTTTTCATCGCGAGAGCCATCGTCAAATATTGCGCTTGGTTTAGGCATGGGGCTCCCTTCTCGCCCAACCCCCTTTCCAATCAATAGGATTTGGCAAACCAAAGAAGCAAGATCAACATGAAGAGGAGCCCTGCCCACGAGAACAGTATGCACTGCGGAGACTTACGGGAAACTGACTAAAAACTTACAAAAAACCTGACAAAAGTCCTGGCGATTCGCTCCATCCGCATAAATTAAGTTTAAGAGCGTTAGACGCTCTAAGAAACGCGAAACAGGAAATAGCGTAGGAGGGAAATATCCGGCGCGTTACCTCATTCGCGATGCCTTACGGGACACAAAGGGGCGCTTCCACGATCAGGTGACCACGGACAAGCCTTTGAAAAGCACGGTCACCTGTGTTCCGCGACCCGTTGACGGCGTCGTTATTTTCACTGTAGCGTCATGCGCATGAGCTATTTCCAGCGCTATGGCCAGCCCCAAGCCGCAACCGTCTCCCGGAGAACCTTCCACCCGGTAAAAACGCTTGAACACATTTTCCCGTTCCTCGCTTGGGATGCCGGGGCCATTATCCAGAACCTCCAAGACCGCCAAGCCGTCGCGCGCGCCAGTGCGCACGGTCACCCATCCCCCCGTCTGGGTATAACGGATAGCGTTGTCAATCAAATTCGAAAGTAGCTCGTGGACAAGCAGAGGTTCGGCAAGCGTCCAGCCAGTTTCGATTTCAAAGCCGAGATCAATATTCTTGCCAATAGCCAGCGGCGTCCACTCTAAAGCGGCCGTCTGCGCCGCCGCGCGCAAATCCAAGGGTTTCATCTGGTCCGGCCTGTGGCCGTCCGGCTCGGATCGAGCCAGGACCAATAGCTGGTTGGCCAAATGCGTCGCGCGTTCGGTGGCGGCCTTCAACTGTTCCAAAGCATGTTGCCGGTCCGCGGCCTCGTCTTGTTGCAAAGCGAGTTCAACCTGCGTTTGCAAACCGGCCAGCGGCGTACGGAGTTGATGCGCGGCCTCGGCTATAAATCGTTGCTGGGCTTTCGACGACGATTCGAGACGTTTCAAAAGCTCATTCAGCGTCCGGACCACGGGCCGCGCCTCGATAGGCGCGTGATCCTCGGGGACTGGCCGCAAATCCCGGTGCGAACGCGAGGCGATTTCCGCGCGTAGATGTTCCAAGGGAGCCAGCCCCCGCGCAATGCCGAACCAGACTATGGCAACCGCGGCCACCGCGAACGAGATCTCCGGCGCAAGCAGGCCGATCAGGATTCTCCTGGTCAGCCTCTCGCGCTTGACCGTCGTTTCCGCCGCCTGCACGAGGATTTTAAACGCTCCTTTTGAAACCAGCATGGCCGCCAGGCGCACGCGCATTCCCTGAAAACGGCCGTCGTAATAGAGAGGTTTATCCAGGATCGCCTCTTCGGGCAATCCGGGGAGCCCTTGGTTGCCGGCCACGAATTCGCCGCCAGGGCCGAATATGGAATAATAGACATGGTCGTACTGGTCGACGCGCAACGCTTTTTCCGCCGCAAGCGGCAAATCCAATCGCGCCCGGCCGTTTTCGACGATCACGTTCTGCGCAAGCGCCAAAGCGGTATTTACCAGGTCCTGGTCATACGCCGAATTCGCGGGTCGCAAGATCGCGAAGTAGTCGACAAAAGCTCCGCCGCCGATCAACAACAACAAGGGGACCAGTAGCCAACCGAGCAGACGCCGGCGCATGCTACTCCTTTCCTCCCTCGTCGGCATCCTCAAGCAGGTAGCCGAAACCGCGCACGGTGCGGATTTTCGCGCCCGCGCCCGCGTCCTCGAGTTTGGAGCGCAAGCGCGACACATATACCTCGATCGCGTTGAGACTGAGTTCGTCGTCCCAGCCGCACAAGGCTTCCACGATGTCTTCCTTACTGACGACCTTTCCCGAATTCATGAGCAAAAACTCCAGAATGTTCCATTCGCGGACCGTTAAACCGAACGATCTCCCCTTAACCCATACCCTCCGTCCGACGGTGTCCAAAGTCAGGTCGCCGTGCACAAGTCGCGGCTTTTTCCCGGCTTGCCCGCGGCGCAATAACGCGCGAATGCGCGCCTTGAGTTCCGGCAACGCGAAGGGCTTTACCAGATAATCGTCCGCGCCCAAATCAAGGCCCCGCACGCGATCGTCTAACTCGTCGCGCGCCGTGAGGACGAGGACCGGCACGTAATACTTGCGTTTGCGCAACCGGCGCAAGACCTCGAAGCCATCGATGCCCGGCAGACCAATGTCCAGAATAACCAGGCTATAATCTTCCCGTTCGAGCGCCGCGTCCGCGTCGCTTCCGGTTTTCGCCAGATCCACGGCATAACCTGCCTGCCGTAGCGAACGGCTCAGGCCGTCCGCGAGCATGTTATCGTCTTCGGCAACAAAAATTCTCATGACGCAAACTCCCTCCTCAAGACAAGGAAACCCGCCAGGAATGCAAACCGATATCTTGAGTCCTCGAAATACCAGGGGAGAAGCAACGCTTCGCTGGGGAAGCGCGGCGTCTCTCCAGGCAAACAACAAATTATAGGGGAGCCCAGACCAGAGTGGACATGAACTCATATGAGCGAGTCTCTGTCCATACCATTATGGACTCACTGATAAATTGTAATCTCCAAAGCTTACGAAAATCTGACAAACGCCGCTTGCAATGGCCCAAAACCCTTATAAAAATTCTGGATCGATGGAGCGTTCGGCCGCCCCAACTCAGGTCCGGGAAACGGCGATTTCGACTTTCAGCCCGGAGGCCGGCGGGAAAAGCTGGGGCGCGGCTTTCGCGGGACGGTTGGGAAGCGTTTTCAGCGCCTCCCGGTAGCGAATGGCGGTTGACAAGGTGATGCGCCCCCGGGGGGGAAGGTCCTGTTTGATGGATTCCCCGGCCAGGGCCCCGAACACCGCGATATCCAGCAGGGAATTGCCCATCAAGCGATTGGTCCCGTGCACTCCCCCCGTCACCTCGCCTGCCGCCCACAATCCCCGGACCTCCGTCCGGCATTGGCTGTCGATCGCGATCCCGCCGTTTTGGTAGTGCAGGGTGGGATAAACCAGAAGGGGGTATCTGGCGGGGTCGATCCCGTACCGCTCGAAACGGTGGATCAGGCCGGGGAACTGCCGCCGCAGGGTCCCCTCCCCCTTTTTGAGGTCGATCGGCGGGGTATCCAGCCACACGCCGTACCGTCCCGCCGGGGTCCTGATCCCGCGCCGCTCGACGACCTCCCGGATGATCGCCGAAGCCACCGCGTCGCGGTACAGCAATTCGTCGACGAACCGCTCGCCGTCCGCGTTCAACAGGTGCGCGCCGATGGAGCGGATGGACTCGGTCACGAGTTGCCCCGCCAGGGCTTCCGGAAAGCACGCCCCGGAAGGGTGGTATTGAAAGCTGTCCATATGGACAAGCCTGCACCCCTGCCGGTAGGCAAGGACCAACCCGTCGCCCGTCGCGCCCAGGTGGTTGCTGGTGGGGTAGCCCTGCAAATGCAACTGGCCGCTCCCGCCGGTGGCCAGTAAAACGGCGCGCGCCGAGACCGAAACCAGTTTCCCCGACCGGCTGTCCCACAATACCGCCCCGGTGACCTGGCCATGACCGTCGTCCAAAAGCTCCGCCGCCGAATGATGGTTCAAGACCTGGGTCTGCCCCTGCAGGAGCGCGTCGCGCAGGACCCGCATGATCTCCAGACCGGTGTAGTCCCGGCAGGCCAGGACGCGCGGCGTCGAGGATCCCCCGCAGGAGCGCAGGCGGAACGTCCCGTCGGCGTTCCGGTCGAACAGGCACCCGAGACGGGTCAGCCAGCGGATCCTGTCCGGCCCCCGTTCGCAGAGGATGCGCAGAAGTTCCGCGTCGTTTTTCCCGTGTCCGCCCGCGTACGAGTCGGCGAAGCGCCGGCGCGTGGAATCGTCCGGGCCCAGCGCGGCCTGAATGCCGCCTTCCGCCATGACAGTATTGGAATCGCCCAGGCGCAGTTTGGCGGCGAGCGTGACCTGCAACCCCGAATCTTCCAGGGTCAAGGCGGCCGTCGCCCCCGCGCCGCCGCCGCCGACGATCAAAACGTCCGTCGCCAGATCGACGGAGGGATGGAAACCCTCGGGCAGAAGGCCGTCGGCTTCCAGCAGGTCCGCCAGTTCGTGGGGAAACCGTTGCGTCCCCGCGTTGGGTCCAACCGCCGCCAGACGCTCCATGCCGGCGCGGTCGGGATGATAATCCCGGACCAGGAGGTCCACCGCTCGCTCGTCCAGATTCGGCGGGGGCTGTTCCGCCCGTTGCGGACGGGTCCGGGCGATTTTTTCCAGAGAGTCGCGGGCCCATTCCATCATGACAACGTCCCTTTCTCCCGGAAGGATTTCGCGCGTCGCAGGCGCTCGGCCTCGTCGCCGGTCAAGAGATACGCCCATTCGCTTTCCGCCCGGCCGTCGCCGGCGGAAACGAGCCGCTGGTCCAGGGCGGGGTAATCCTGACTCATCCCCAGCGAGCGCCTGACCCAGATGCCCATGTTGTGGGGTTTCACCTTGTCCTCGCAAACGGCCCGGCACAATCCGCAATGGATGCAGGTCGTGAAGTCCTCCGCCGCGGCTTCGAACTCCCCCCTCTGCATCCGCAGGACCGAATCCATGACGGGGATGGACATCGGGCAGGCGGCGGTACAACTGCCGCACTTGGCGCAACGGTCCAGGGTTGGATAAACGGCGCGCAATTTTTCGACGGTCGGTTCGTTCGCGGGCGGCGCGGGCGGGACCGGGTCGACCGCGAACGGAAACACCTCCATGCCGTCCTCGACGGGCCGCATGCAGGCCAGGTCCGTGCCCCCCTTCCGTCCGTCCTTGAACCGCACCGAGACCGTGCACGCCCCGCACACGCCGCCGACGCACCCGGTTTGCACATGCCGGGCCAGACCCGCCGCCCAAAGCGCGTGGACAATGGTTTCTCCCGCGCGGGCTTGTATAATGTTTCCCGCTACGACGATTTGAACGCTGGGAAACTCCATCGTATATCTCCAAGTGGAATCAAGTCGCGCTGGCTTGCCGGAGCCGCCGCCAAAATCCAACCGGCTGTCTTTTTTATATTCTCCCCTCGCCGGACCGTTGTCAATTTCACAACCGCGTCCGGGAAAAATATTTAAGTTTACCGATCAAAACGTTCTATGCTAGATTAACTCAAAAACGTTAATTTTCAGGTAATCAGACTATGTCCGGACATTCCAAGTGGGCCAGCATCAAGCATAAGAAAGGGGCCGCCGACGCCAAACGCGGCAAGATATTCACCAAACTCATCAAGGAAATCACCGTGGCGGCGCGGTTGGGAGGCGGAGACCCTACCGGAAACGCGCGCCTGCGGCACGTCATCGCCGAAGCCAAACAAGCCAATATGCCGCAGGACAATATCAACCGCGCCATCAAAAAAGGGACCGGCGAACTCGAGGGCGTCACCTACGAGGAAATCACCTATGAAGGCTACGGCCCCGGCGGCGCCGCCATCCTCGTGGACGTCATGACGGACAACAAGAACCGCACCGTGGGAGAGTTGCGCGCCCTGTTCGGCAAAAACGGCGGCAACATGGGCGAGAGCGGATGCGTCGCCTGGATGTTCGACAAAAAAGGCCTGATCGTCGTCAACGCGGGCGAAAAGAGCGAGGACGAATTGATGGAGTTGGCCCTGGAGGCGGGAGCCGACGACCTGCGGAAAGTCGAGGGCCATTATGAAATCACCTCCGCGGTGGAAAACTTCGAGGCGGTCCGCAAGGCCATGGAGGACCACAAGGTAAAGATGGAATCCTCCTCGCTGACCAAGCTTCCCAAAAGCGCCACCCCCGTGGACGAAAAACACGCGCGGTCCCTTCTGCGCCTGATGGAACTATTGGAAGACCACGACGACGTCCAGAAAGTCTATTCCAACTTCGACATCCCGGAAGATGTCATGGCCGCCATCGAGCAAAGCCCATAACCCGCCGGCAAACGCCAACCGCCCCGGCGCGAAAAGAGGCCCTATCCGTTCCCCAGCCGACGTTTATCCGCCACAACCGATGATCCCCTGCCGCTTGCGCCCCATAAAAACAAGACTCCGCTATCAACCTCCGAACGAGCGTCCGCCATGCGCGTGATGGGAATCGACCCGGGAAGCGCCTGCACGGGATATGGAATCGTGGAGGAAGTCGACCGCCAGGTCCGCGCGGTTTCGTGGGGAAGCATCCGCTGTTCGCCGAAACAGTCGTTTCCCGAACGGCTGAAACGCATCCACGACGAGTTGGTGCGCGTCATAAACGAGTTTTCGCCCGATTCGGTGGCGGTGGAGGACTTGTTTTTCGCCGCCAACGCAAAATCGGCGTTGAAACTGGGGCAGACGCGCGGCGTGACGCTTCTCGCCGCCATGGCCGCGGAAAAACCCATAGCGGAATACAGCCCCCTGGAAGTCAAGCAATCCGTGGTCGGTTACGGCCGGGCCGAAAAAGAACAGGTGCGGACCATGGTCACGGCCTTGCTGAAACTCAAGGAGCCCCCGGAGCCCCTGGACGCCGCCGACGCCCTGGCCATCGCCATCTGCCATATCCACGCCGCGAAAACCAAGGCCCGCCTGAAAACCGGCGGACAAAAACCTCCAAAGTCATGATCGCTTACCTGAGAGGCGAACTGATCCACAAGTCGCCGGCGAACGCCGTTATCGACGTCAACGGCGTGGGGTACCGGGTCTTTATCCCGCTGTCCACCTTCTACGCCCTGCCCGACCTGCACGCCCGCGTGTCCCTCAAAATCCACACGCACATGTCGGAGGACGCCATCAAGCTGTTCGGTTTCCTCACCGGCGAGGAGCAGAGGATTTTCGAGGCCCTGATCGCGGTCAACAAGGTGGGCCCCAAGCTGGCCTTGACGGTCCTCTCCGGCATCCCGGCGCGCGAGCTGGTCGAGGCGATCGCGCGCAACGACCTGGCGCGGCTGAGTTCGGCGCCCGGAGTGGGAAGGAAAACCGCGGAGCGCCTGGTCCTGGAAATGAAGGACAAACTGCCCGGCCTGATGGAAGGCCTGGCGCCCGGACCGGAAACGGGAGAAAGAAGCGGGGCGCTGGACGACGCCCTCTCCGCCCTCGTCAACCTGGGCTACAAGAAGGCGGAGGCGGAAACGGCGCTTAAAAGCGTCAGGGCCGCCCGCGGCCCTTCCGCGCCCATCGAGGACCTGATAAAAGAAAGTTTAAAATTCCTATCCTGAAGTGTAAGATAGACCCATGGATACCTACCCCGGCGTCCGTCCGGAAGCCGAAGAGAAAGACGAAATCCAGTTCGAGGCCAACCTCAGGCCGACCCGGTTCGCCGACTACGTCGGCCAGGAAAAGATCAAGAAGAACCTGGACATATTCATCGCCGCCGCCAAACAACGCAACGAAAGTCTGGACCATGTGTTGTTCCATGGCCCGCCGGGCCTCGGCAAAACCACGCTGGCGAACATCATCGCCGCGGAGATGGGCGTCAACCTGAAAAGCACGTCGGGGCCGGTGATCGAAAAATCCGGAGACCTGGCGGCACTGCTCACCAACCTGGAGCGGGGCGACATCCTGTTCATCGACGAGATCCACCGCCTCCCGCGGGTCATCGAGGAAATACTCTACCCCGCCATGGAGGACTTCAAGCTGGACATCCTGATCGGCCAGGGCCCGAGCGCGCGGTCGATCAAGCTCGACCTGCCGCCGTTCACGCTGATCGGCGCCACCACCCGCGCGGGCCTCCTGACCTCCCCCCTGCGCGACCGGTTCGGCGTGGCGCTCCGGCTCGACTACTACACGCCCTCGGAACTGGAGATCATCGTCCGCAGGTCCGCCGCCATCCTCGGCGTGGAGATCACGCCCGACGGCGGCCATGAAATCGCCCGCCGGGCGCGCGGCACGCCGCGCATCGCCAACCGGCTCCTGCGGCGGGTGCGCGACTACGCGCAGGTGAAGGCGCAAGGAGTCATCACCCGCGAAGCCGCGGAGAAATCGCTGGAAATGATGGAAGTGGACCACAAGGGGCTGGACAAGATGGACCACAAGCTGTTGCTGACCTTGATCGAGAAATACAAGGGCGGGCCGGTCGGGGTCGAAAGCCTTGCCGCCTCCATCAACGAAGAGCGCGACACCATCGAGGACGTGTACGAACCCTACCTGATCCAATCCGGCTTCCTGCACCGCACCCCGCGCGGCCGGGTGGCCACGCAAACCGCCTACGAGCACTTCGGCAGGGTCCCCCCTTCCTCGCCAAACGGACAAGGGACCTTGTTCTGATTCCCGCGGGGAAACAGGCCCGGCTCCGGTTTCCCGTTATCCCCAGATTTCCCGAAAACCTTGCAGGAATGCGTCGTCCATGGACGTGGAGCCCAATATATTGGCCCGCTGGTGGGCGGAAAAGCCGTGGAAGTCGCGGCTCCCGGTGACGATGAGCCCCGACTTTTTGGCCAGTTTCTTGTAGTAGGCGACCTTGCCGATCTTTTCATGGTAGGGATAAATGCATTCCAAACCCAACAGCCCCAGGGACTTCAGTTCCTCCAGCATGGCTTCGACATCGTCGTAGTCCCTGCCTTTTTCAGGGGCGTACAGGGAATACTGCCGCTCTCCAGGGTGGGCCAGCACGGGTACGCCCTGGCTTTGGCGGACCAGATGGATGGCCTCCCCAATGTCGAGGTTTTTCTTTTCGATGTTGTATTTGACCAGGTACTTTTCAAAAGCCTCGTTGGAGTTCGAGACGATACCCAGACGCGTCATTTCCCGGGCCAGATGGGGGCGGGCCACCACCCCTTCCGCGGCCCTCGTCACGTTGTCGAAGAGGACCGTCCCGCGAAAACGCTCCGGAACAACCTCGTTGATGCGGACGATCAAATCGCGCATCCGCCCTTCCCGCTGGTCCTTCATCCGTTGCACTTTCCCGCGCAATTCGGGGCGGATGGATTCCTCGTTCTCGAAATAGCCGAGCAAATGCAGGTTGAAATCGCGATATAAAACGGTGATCTCGATCCCGGGGAACGCGACGATCCCGCGCCCCCTGGCCGCCGCTAAAAATCCCCCGATGCCGGCGAAGGTGTCGTGGTCCGTCAACGACAGGATGGAGACCCGGTTCCGTTCGGCGATGGACACCAATTCCTCCGGAGAAAACTCGCCGTCGGAGAAATTGGAATGCATGTGTATTTCGG
Source organism: Nitrospinota bacterium (assembly GCA_016217765.1). Taxonomy (GTDB): domain Bacteria; phylum Nitrospinota; class Nitrospinia; order Nitrospinales; family JACRGP01; genus JACRGP01. Next base: position 16,433 of record JACRGP010000056.1, read on the forward strand.
ATTTTTTCGTTTTCATGTAACCTAGCGGGACCGAAAGTTCCAGTCGTCGCGAAAAACACCCAACGGCGCAAACGATTCGCGCCATGACCAGTTTATCTTTTTTTGACGGTTTAGCAAACAAATCCCGCCCCGTCTCGCCTGTCTTGCGGGAAAGCGGCCATGGCGGAAGGGAGCGATTGCATCGCGCCGGAAATTTCGCTAACCTTTATTAAGAGCGTCTAACAAAATAAACATTCCCGACCGGCGCCGTCCGGCATTGTTTTTTGCCGAAAA
>JACRGP010000060.1 GCA_016217765.1 Nitrospinota bacterium
GCCGGGGACGCCCCCGGTGGGCAATGCCGCCCCGCGCTTGCGCCGGGGCGGTAATGAATCCGGCGTCACGCCGGCCGCCCTCGGCGTCAGCCTGAGGCGGCGTCGGGTCCAGCGTTCACGCGGGTCACCCTCCCCCAGCCCCCTCCCTCAAGGGAGGGGAATAGTTTGGGGTCGAGTCAAATGGTTCATTTTGTTAGGCGCTCTTAACAACCGGCCACAAAGTAAATTATAGCCCAGATTGCGATAAAAAGCTTTCGCGATCGTCGCGGCGGGAAAAAGAAGATGAAGGGCGTCCGCGGGCCGTTTCAGCCATGACCGCCCATCATGAACGATTCCGATTCGTCGAATCGCGGCGGCGGAAACCGCGCTGTATGATCGAAGAACCGGGCCGCGCAGTCGAACAGGTCGGCGATGGCGTGTAATTGGAACGCCTGGCCGCGAAAGGCGGCGGCCCCGGGATATCCGTAGGCCATCCACACCGCCAACTTGCGCGTCATCAGCAGGGTCCTGCGGGAATCGTAATGCTCCCGCAACAAGTCCCGGTAGCGGTTGAGAATTTCCATCGCCCCCGGCCAGCGTGCCGCCGGACCCAATGGGCTCGACTCCGATGGCGAACAATGCTTGTCGAGGGCAATCGGAGCCGGGCCCATCCGCCCCGGGGCGTTCCCCGGCCAGCGTGCCGCCGGCGTGCCGCTGGACTCAACGCCGCCTTGCGCTTGCGCCGAGGCGGCGGGTGTTCCAATGGTCGCGGAGCGGCGGCGTGTCGCTACGGACAGTTCCGCCTCGGCTCCGGGCAAACGCCCGGAAGTAACGGGCCATGCCTCAACCGTCCTCGATGGTTCTCGTTCGCCACCCGAGTCAAACCCGTCGGATCCAACGTTCACGTTGGCGCGAGGCGGCATCGCCCCCGGGGGCATCCCCGGCGGCACGTTGGTCTCCAGGCATTGCATGAAGATCCACGGGTTGCGCAAGGCGCCTCTGCCGATCATCACCGCGTCCACTCCCGTTTCCCGCAAGCGCGCCCGCGCGCGTTCGGCGGAACGGATGTCGCCGTTCCCGACGATGGGAATTCTGGCCCGTTCCTTGACTTTCGCGATGAGGTCCCAGTCGGCCCGCCCCGAATACCCCTGGGCGCGCGTCCTGCCGTGGATGGCGACCCATTCGCAACCGGCGTTGTACGCGGCCGCGACGCATTCGTGAATGGTCAATTCCTTCTCGTTCCATCCCGTGCGCATCTTCACGGTCAGCGGCAGGTCGATCCCGTTCTTGATTTTGGCCAGGTAGGTTTCCAGTTTGGCGGGATCGCGCAGGAGGGCCGCGCCGCATCCTTTCTTCACCACCTTGTTGACGGGGCACCCGAGGTTGATGTCGATGAACTCCGCGCCGGCGTCCTTGATCGTATGCGCCGCCTCGACAATGTCCTCGGCCGATTCGCCGAACAGTTGAATGCCTACCGGAGCGCCAGGGTTGGCGTGTACGCGGACCATGCCCAGCGTCTTGCCGGAACCGTGAATCAACCCCTTGGCCGAAACCAGGTCGGAAACCAGCGCCCCCGCGCCCATCTCGTCCATCAACTGGCGGAACGCCGCCTCCGTGATGCCGGACATGGGGGCCATCCAGTAGGGGTTTCGCGTCCGGGAAATCAAGCTTCCGTTGGTCCGCCCGGAACCGCCGGGAAAAATCCCGTCCGGCGCGACAGGTTCCTGGCGCAGGGCGCTCTCGATCATGGGGTCACCCCCGCGGCGTCGATGAAGGGTTGGAAGTGATCGGGCCAGGGAGCGGCGATTTCCATGAAGTCGTCGAAACAACGGAACCGCAGGCGGCGGGCGTGCAATCCGAATTGCAATACGGGGTTCTCCGCCCAGCGCGCCGCCGGGGATGTCTCCGGGGGCAACGCCGCCGCGGCGCAAGCGCGCGGCGGAACTATCCGCGGCGATACGCCGCCGCGCCGTCCGTAGACCGGGTCGTTGAGCACGGGCAGGCCCACGCTCGCCAGGTGTACGCGGATCTGGTTCGTTCTGCCCGAACGCGGGACCGCCTTCACAAGCGAACGGCCGTCCAACTCGCCCAGCCATTCGACCCCGGTCTCCGCCGGCTTGGGGTCGAGGGCGTTCTCGCCCACGCCCCGGGCCGATCCCTTGATTTTCCCGATGGGGGCGTCGATGGCGAACTTCCTGTCGCGCGGGACGCCCTCGACGATCGCAAGATATTCCTTTTCGACGCGGTGGCGCGCGAATTCGTTCATTAAAAAGGCCGCCGCCGGGCGCGTCCTGGCGAAGACCAACACGCCGGTGGTGATGACGTCTAGGCGTTGCACGGGGCGCGGGACCTCTCCGGGATAAACCTCCTTCAACAGTTCCGTCATGCTGTTCTTGAAATACCGCCCGCTGGGATGGATGGGGATGGGCGCGGCCTTGTTGAACACGCGCACCCGCTCGTCCTCGTACAGAACGTCCAGGGAGCGGTCGGCCGGCGGCTCCACGCGCAGTCCCATGGAAGTGACGATGCGGTCGTGCTCCCTCAGTATATAACCCGGGGACGCCTTCCGGCCGTTGACGGCGATCATCCCCGCCTGGATCCGCAAAATCCATTCCTCTTCATTCAGGTAGGTGAAACGCTCGGCGAAATATCCGGAAAGGGGATGTCCGTAATAACGGCTGGGCGCGTACGACTCGTAAACTTGTTCGGTGGGAGGTAGAAAATGCAATCTGGCCATAACGGGACGCTGAAAAACCATTTTATCGTCTTTTGCCGTCATTCCCGCGAAAGCGGCATCCAGTGTTTTCAAGGGTTGTCTGCCTGCCCGCTGTCGCGGGCATGACGATTTTTGGGAAAATAAGGGACTTTTTCAACGCCCTGATAAGACCCGGATCGACGCCCGGAGCGGGATTGACTGTCCAAAAGGTCCGCATCCCGCGGGATCAGTTCCATTGCGGGTTGACCGGGGCGTTGAGCAGGTACTCGTATCCCTTGCCCAGGGACCGGACCACCTGCGACCAAAGGTTCTCGTCGGCTCCGGCAAAGATAAAAGAATCGCGGGACTCGCAGGTGAGCCAGCTCTTCTGGCTCATCTCGTTAGCCAGTTGTCCCCCGCCCCAGCCGGAATACCCCAGGTAAAACCGGATATTTTTTTCGGGGTCTTTCAAGACCTTGAGGACCTCCGCGAGGGCGTCCCAGTTCATCCCCAGATAAATGCCGTCGTGCACGTGATCCATTTCCGGAAGCGGCGTTTCCGAACGGCAAAGATAAAACACCTGCGACGGCGAAACCGGCCCGCCAACGTAAATCCGGCCCTCGTAAGTCTTCAACAACTCGTAACTGGAAAACACTTCCGCGACCTTCAAATCGGCGGTCCGGTTGACGACCAGACCGAAGGAACCCTGGTCGTTATGGTTGCAAAGCAACACCACGGACCTTGAAAAATTGGGGTCGGGAAGGACGGGGTTGGCAATCAAAAGGTAGCCTTTGCCGTACTTGAACTGATGGGATTCCATGCCGTCGGGAGCCGGGTTACAGGTTTAACGATTGGAGTTTTTTAAAGTTCGGAGCGCACTTGGCCTCCTCGCGCGCTTCCCGGGAGGCAAAGTTGTTATCGATACACAAAGCCGTCAGGTTAGGAAACTTTTTCGAGTACGCCAGGGCGAGCAAACCGCTGTTGCCGATTTCGTTCTGGGCCAAATCCATTTCCTCCAGATTGACCAGGCTATTGCCCTCGGCAAGCCGTTGAGCCCCCTCGTCCCTGAGATAGTTCCTGTACAGGTTGAGCGTTTTTAATTTGATCAAGACCGGAGATTTGACGAGGGCCTCGATCCCGTCCGGCCCGATGTCGTTCCCGCCCATCTCCAACCAGTTCAGCTTGGGAAAAATGGGCGATGCGGCCAGAAGCATGGCCCCCTCGTCGCCGATCTTGTTGCCGCCGAGGTTGAACCGTTTGAGATTGCCCAGCCTCGCGTCCTTGACCAGGACCTCCATCCCTCGAGGACCGATGCAACAACCCGCGAGATTGAGTTCCCGGCCATCCTGGCTCAGGTGGTCCGTCGCCATTTTATTAATGACGTCGATCAACTTTTGTCCGGTATAATTGCAGGGTTCGGCGGGATCGTATATTTTATAATTACTCAATGAGGGCATATGATTTTATCCGGTGAAAGTCGGCTTTCCGGGGTCGTCCCAAGCTTTTCAGGAAATAGCTTAACGCCCGAAAATAATTGAAGTTATGGAATTATTTTGCTGTTTAAATTATTGATAACAGGCTATTATAATGTTGACAGAAAATCAATAATATTTTACATTTCACGGCTTACCGGAGACAACGGACATGAAGTTGGATTTCGAAAAAATGGGGGGGCTTGTCCCCGCGATCATACAGGATGCTGAAACCGGCAAGGTGTTGATGCTGGCTTATATGAACCGGATCGCCTGGGAAAAAACCCTGGAAACCGGGAAAGCCTGGTTTTACAGCCGCTCCCGAAACAAACAATGGATGAAGGGGGAGGAAAGCGGCAACGTCCAGATCGTGAAGGAAGTATTCGTGGACTGCGACGACGACACCGTGCTCCTGAAGGTCGAGCAAGTGGGTAAAGCCGCCTGCCATACCGGTTACGTGAGCTGTTTCTTCAGGAAACTCGACGGCGATTTGAAAATCGTCGACGAAAAGGCGTTCGACCCGGACAAGGTTTACAAGAAGTCCTCTTGAATCGCATCGTCAACCCAAGCAAAACCATCAGGACAGAGGAAAAGATTAATGAGCGGTAACGTTTTAAAACTGGGCATTCCCAAAGGCAGTCTCGAGGAGGCCACGGTGAAGCTGTTCGCCAAGGCCGGGTACAACATCGCCATCAAAAGCCGTTCCTATTTCCCGACCATCGACGACGAGGAAATCGAATGCATGCTGATCCGCGCGCAGGAGATCCCCCGTTACGTGGCCGACGGGGCGCTCGACGCCGGGTTGACCGGCAAAGACTGGGTGATGGAAAACCGCGTCGACGTGGCGGAGATAGCGGACCTGGTCTACTCCAAGCAATCCACCCGCCCCGTGCGCTGGGTGCTGGCCGTGCCCAACGATTCGCCCGTGCAGTCCGCCAGGGACCTGCAGGGGAAACGCGTCGCCACCGAGGCGGTCAACATGACGACGGACTATCTCAAAAAATTCGGCGTCACCGCCCACGTGGAATTCTCCTGGGGCGCGACGGAGGTGAAGGCCCCGAAACTGGTGGACGCCATCGTCGAGATCACCGAGACCGGCAGTTCCCTGCGGGCCAACAACCTGCGGATCGTCGATACGATCATGGAATCGACCACCAAGTTCATCATGAACAAGAGCGCCTGCAAGGACGAATGGAAACTGAACAAGGTCAACCGCCTCGTCCTCATGCTGAAAGGCGCCATGGCCGCCAACGGCAAGGTGGGGATGATGATGAACGTCCCCAAATCCAAGCTGGAAGCGGTCATGAAGATCCTTCCCCGGGGCATGCGCCCGACGCTGGCGGAGTTGAGCGACAAGAACTGGCTGGACATGACGGTGATCATCGACGAGAAACTGGTGCGCGACATCGTGCCCGACCTGAAACAGGCCGGCGCGGAGGACATCGTCGAATACCCCCTCAACAAAGTCATCCATTAGTTTGGCAGGGTGTTGAAAAACTATTTTAGGGTCCTTGGGCGTCATTCCCGCGTAGGCGGGAATCCAGTATTTTCAAGGAACTTCTGGATGCCCGCTGTCGCGGGCATGACGATTTTGGCGTAACAATAGACTTTTTCAACAACCTCTTGTTCCGGGCCTCGACAGCGAGGGGGCCATTCCGGGAGCGAATGACGAAAGAAAACGAAAACTCCGAAACCAACTCTCAAGACCCGGCCCCCTCCGGCCCGGGACCCGGCATACCGGAGGACCCCCGCGAACCCGGCCCGCCGCCCTTGGAGCTTGACGCTTCATCGCCGTTCCCCAAACCCCAACCGACCCCCAAATCGTCCGCCGCCAAAATCGCGTTTTTCGTCCTGACGCTGGCCGTCGCCGCCCTCGGCGGAACGGTTTACCTGCTACGGCAAGAGCGGGCCAAGGCCCTTTCCGAAATCCGGGAAAAACAGGCCCGGTTCGATTCTCAATTGCAAGAAATCGAGAAAAAACAGGATTCGCTGGCCCAATCGGTCAGGGGATTGGAAACGGTGCGGCAGGATTTGCGCGTCTTCAGGGACCAGACGTCGGCGCGAATCGAAACGCTGGGCCAGGAACTAAAAAACGCCCGGCAACAGATAGCCGCTGACCGGCAAGCCCTCCCTCCGGGAACGGCGGAGACGATGGGCGCTCTTCCGGAAAGCGGGACCGCCTCCGGCGAAACCGCCGGACGGCCCGCCGAGGGAAAAGCCCGAGATGGCGACGTTAAAATCCCAGCCCAGCCACAACCGCGTCCCGCCGAGAGGAACAAGGAAATCCAGCGCTATCTCGACTTCGTCGAATTCATGGGAAGCAAAACCAGCGAACTCTTGCGAGAAGGCTTCGCCAAAACCAGGGACTACCTCGCCGATTTGTTGAAATGATTAAACGCGATCTTCCCCGGAATAAGTGGACAGATAATCGGCGCTACCATGCAAATCCCCCTCCTTCCCCCTTTTTCAAAGGGGGATGGGACGGTCCCCCCTTTGACAAAGGGGGGCCGGGGGGATTCGCTTTTCCCCCCCTTGTAAAGGGGGGATGGATTTTCTCCCCCTTGCAAAGGGGGGGGAGACAGATTTTCTCCCCCTTGCAAAGGGGGCTGGATTTTCTCCCCCTTGTAAAGGGGGGATGGATTTTCTCCCCCTTGTAAAGGGGGCCGGGGGGATTTATAAGCGCCAGCGTAGGGGCGGTTCGCGGACCCGCCCCTA
>JACRGP010000061.1 GCA_016217765.1 Nitrospinota bacterium
ACGGAGAGTTCGCTCATTGCCAGATTTGGCGTCGTCATACCGTTGCCGCTCCCGCGTAACCGCGCCCGACCTCGGCGCTGATTTGATAAATTTTCACGACCGCGGACGCCTGCGGCGCCCCGAAATCCGCCGTTTGTTGCTCCGCCGTGTAAACCGCGCTGGGGACCGCAATACCGTCAACCGTCCTTTTGACGCTAGCGCCGTCCATGATGTCGATGGAGTATTGTTCAATGCTTTCGCCCAAGGACGCGTCCACGTAATCGCGCCAGCCGCCGCCGACACGCGTCCGGCGGACCCATGAAATGGCCAGATTGCCGCTCCCGTCGCGCGCGCCCGCGATATGGGCCGGGGCGTAAGGTTTCAGGCCCGCCGCCGTATTGACAAACTGGACGGACGATTCTCCAGCGATCGGCCGTCCGGAAGTAACGGCCTTGTAATAACGAACGAGGCCGATTTCGTCCCGCTGACCGAAAACGCGCCGCAACTCGACGGGCTGATATAAATAGAACCGGTCGCCGATCTGATGCGTTCCCGTTGCCCACTCCGTCCCCCGCCGTCCGCGTAGAAGTCCGCTCAAGGTGTAGGTCCCGTCGCTTTCCAAAACGGCGGTCGTCCATTGGAATATTTCTTTTCCCAAGATACCGATATTGGCGCCGTTCAAGACGTTGGCCTCGGTGTCGCTATAAAGCTGGCCGTTGGTCATGGAAATATTGACCGAATTGGCCCGGTCCCAGGTCGTGACCGGTCCGTCAGCGAGAACATGGGTTGCCGTACCCGTTTCGGCGGGCGCGCCGACGCTTAGGATCGAAACAAAGGCGCTGTCGTCGCTGGACCTGTAAATCCCCGCGCCCGGCCAGTAATTGGCGGACGCCCCCTTGTCCGCCGATACGTAATAACCCGGGCCGTCATCCGCGTCGCTCAGCAGGTTGACATCCAGGATTCCGATCGTTGTCGCGACCGGATAGGAAATCGTCGATACGACCGAAGGCCCGGCGCTTCCGCCGCCGCTTGTGGAGCGGTTAACGGTCCCCCCCGCGCCGTCGATGGCGAAATCCTGGCTGACCGCCGCGACCTCCAACATTCCGCCATCGAAATTAGTCTTGATTATTCGCATCGGGAAACTACGCGAATTGTATTCGACAGCAATAATGTCCCCGACCTCCAGCCATGCGTATTTCGCGGAAAGCGCGAGCCGGAAAGAGCGCCGCTCCGCCCAGGGGAGCATCAGCCCCGCAAGCGCAGACACCTTCGCCTGGTCGTCGGTCATGGCGATGGGGAAGTCATGATCCTGCTTCAGCACGCTATTGGCCTGTTGCAGTTGCGCCCGCTGGATGCCCTGCCAATAAGAACGTTGCGGGTTCAGATAGCGGACCGTCAACTCCCTCGGCAGTTCGACCTCTTGCCGGGCGACGATTTCCAGAAGATCGCTTTCTCCAGTCCCTAACGGATGCGCCCCCAACTCGCTTTCCGGGATCGTCGCTACCGGGCCGCCATTGATGATGTTGTTCCTATGGTTGAAATGCAGTTTGCCGTCCGACTCGTAGACTTCGAACAAAAAAGCGCCCGCGAGGTCCTCGATGGCCTTGCGGACGGAGATGCCCGAACCGTTCACGATGAACCCCTTGACCAATAATTCCGCGTTCGTCCAGACCGTTTGCTCGTTGATCGTCGAGGCGTCATAATCCCCGGCCGTCAGTCCGCAACTCTGGACAAGATCGGCAACGATATCCTTTATGTTCTGGTCGGATACGTCCGCGCCTGGCGCTCCCGCGACATTCGTTTCGGACGCCTCAACCGTGTACGACGTGTCCGTTGTCACCGCGCCGCCTCGTTGGAAAATCAGCTCGTCGATATAGCCCATAAAACCGGTCGCGCCGGTAATCTTTCCGATCCGCAACGCCCCTCCCATGGTCGAATTGGCGGTCAGCGTTTGCGTCGATCCGACTTGCGACCCGTTGATGTACAGCCGCACATGTCCCGCGCCGTCGTTTGAAATCCGCCATGCGTACCAGGTATTGAGCGACAGGGCTTGCGTAAACTGGAAAGAGATCGCGCCGCCGTTGAAGAAAAGCCCGATCTTGTTTGAATTGCCGTAATCGAATCCCCAATCGGCGGTCGCGAGAACGGAATGCCAGGTTGTTGGCGCGGAAGTTATTCGCAATCTAAATGAAACCTGCCAGGCGGAATTATGGGGAAGGTTCCAATCCGCGCTGGCCAGGGCCTGGATATAATCGTTCACGGTCGAAAAAAGGCAACTCGCCGATCCGAAAACGCTTTGCGCCGTCGATAGTTTCGCGCCCGATCCGGTCAGGGCTTTGTGGTAGACGCTCGAATCCGTAAAGGCCGTCGATTGGTCCGCGCCATTGAAATGCGCGATCAACTTGTAATCCGAATCGGCAATGTCGCTGTTATTCGTTCCAACGGCAACTTCAAAAGTCAGGTTGGGTATTCGATTTCCATGATTCCGCAAAGGCAGACGTTCGAACAAGACGTAAGCAAGACCCCGGTAAGCCGGGACGTTCCCCGCGCCTTCAAACGATTCGATCAAACTGCTCGCCGCTTGAGTTTCGTCGCCGTAGAAAACCGTAACCGGGATCAAATCGTTCGCTGACAGCGTGTCCGCGTCCGAGGTGTCGGCGTTATAAATAAGCTTTGAATCGGCCCAGATTTTGATGACCCCGGCGATGGGCCCCTTGCAGATCGCCACGGCGAATGTGGCGTAGTAGAGATAATTGACCACCGCTACATGGTTGCCGCTTCCCGTGGAGCCGCTCTCGTCAACCTGTTGCTCCTCGATCAGGGGTTGCTTCCAGATGATGTTCCCCGCCGTCCGCATCCGGCCGTAGACCACCGGGATCGGTTTCCCATAAGCGGCGGATTGAATCTTCAAGTCCGCCAACCGCGGCCCCTCGGTTATCCGCTCCGGCAGGGCCGGTTGGGGAAGCAGGGCCTGCGCGGCGAAACCTCCGGCGGCGAATCCCGCGAACGCCCCAATGGGCCCGCCCGCGACGAAACCGATCGCGCCCGCGCCAACGCTCAATAACGACCCGCCGACGTCACTCATCGCTAATTCCCGCGATCGTGAACGCTTTCACAATCCGCCGTTTCCACGCATGGTCCAGACCGGTCTCCACGACCCGCCCAACCTGTCTATTCGTGTGAATGATGCCGATTCGACCCTCCCCCAGCCCCCTCCCTGCCTGGGAGGGGGACATCGCCCCGGCGTCAGCGCGAGGCGGCATCTCCCCCCTTTGATAAAATCCCCCCCGCCCCCTTTGCAAAGGGGGAGTCATGTGGGAGGGGGGGATTGGCGCCTCCTCCGCGCCGGGAGAAACGAACGCGACGTGCTGGGGATAGCCCATGATCGTCATCAAGTACACGTCCCCGCTGACCGCCCGATCGATGGGGATTTCCTCCAGGTGTTGCCGCAATTTGTTTAGCAAGAGTCCGGAATCCGGCGTTTGCGGATACGTCCGGCAGTCGTCGATTTCGAGCCCCAATTCCCGGAGGACGCAAACGACCAGCCCGACGCAGTCCACGCCGCGTCCCTTGGCGCGGCCTTGATGATGGAAAGGCGTGCCCAGATATTCCCTCGCTTTGCGGACGATTTCGGAACGCGTCATGACCTTTCGATCCTCGATTTATCGCCGGGGTATTCCAAGGCGTCGTCGCCCGACGGCACATGCGGTTCGCCGCGGAAGTTGACGGCGTTGTTGAATTTGGTCTTGCACGTCGAAAAGCTCTTGTCGCATCCCGCGACAACCGAAAACGCATCGCCCGCGGAAATATCGAAAGGCATGGGAAGCCATAGAAGAACGCGTCCGCCGGAATTTTGCGAGAACAGGATTTCGGCGCTCAAGCCGGCGTTCCCCCCCGATGTCCAGGTCAACTTGCCATAGCTGAAATAACCGTCGGCTGGCGTCAAGTTGCCGTTGAAATCCCGCCGGGAGACCGACGACGAAACCGATCCGCCGAAAGTGAACGGCGCAAGGTTGACCTGACAACGGGAATCGCCCAGCTTCGCGCGGCAATCCTGGGAAAACGCCTCGATGAAGTTTTGTATCAACCGTTGCGTCAACCCGCGCAGTTCGGCGAGAAACATCCCCCTTCGCAACTTGACCTCGCCGAGCGTCCCTTTCCGGAGGACGAGCGTCCCCTGGGACAAATCCGCGTAATTGACCAGAAAGATTTCCACCGTCGCGTAATCGTATTTCCCCAGTAAGAGATCGCTTTCCGTCACATCGGAACCGGACAGCAAACCCTCGACATCGAGGTTGTCCACGGCCATGCCGACAGAGCTGTCCACCGCCGTGGCGCGCATACCGGTGGTGGCCTTGTAGGTCACGCCGCTCAAGACGATATTCGCCTGGTGATCGGTGAAGCCGAAAACCTGCGAGTCCGCGCGCGTGATTTTCCAGCACGCCGCCAGTGTAGTGATGCCGCCGGCGAGATGATTTTTAAGAGACGTTGAAATATTTTTAGGCACAATCCAAATCCCCCCATCCCCCTTTGCAAGGGGGAGATTCTCCGCCTCCGCGATAGCGGGAGGCGGCATTGGATCCAGCGTCACGCTGGCGGCGGCCCGCCGGTTACGCATTGTTCTCGTTCACGTCCTCGACCAGCGGGATATTGCCCTCGCCCAACCGCGGCTTGGAAAGCAGGAACGACAGGTCGTCGATATCGAACCGGACGGGCACGTCGAACTCGTACCCCGTCTTGATCGAGACGCCGCTCCCCGGCGGGCTCGTGAACGCGACGATCCCGGTTGTCGTGGACACGCTCCACCCCGATAACTGCTCGATGTCGTTGAGCGCGACCTTGACCGTCCCGGAAACTGGCTTCTTGATCTTCCGCGACACCTGGTATCCGCCGAACGTATAGTTCTTAACCAGTTGAAAGGCCGTCGCCGAGGCGTTGCCCATGCCGATCGATTGATCGACCGGCGTAACCGCCGCCCCGGCGTCGCAGGACTTGTAATCCAACCAATCCTTGTATCTGAAGCCGATCGCCCGTCCCTGGCAGACATGATGCATCTTGAGGACCGCCTCCAGGTCGGACTGCTTGCGAATGCCAAAGGCCACGTTGTACTTGTGGACCGGCGAGGGCCAGTTGACGTTGCGCGTTTCGGCGCCGGACTTGACCGCGACAATTTGCGTGTTGAACGCCGGCCCCCCGGCGGAGCCATAAGAGATGTCCGTTGGAAATCGAGCTTCTATAAAGGTAGGCATGGGTTAAAATCCTGTTTCGCGCAAAGGCGCGAAGATCGCGAAGGAAACCAAGAGGTAGGGGCGATTCGCGAATCGCCCCTACTGTTGGGTTAAAGATTTAAACCTAAATCCCCCTCTCTCCCCCTTTGTCAAAGGGGGAAGAAAAAGACCCCCCTTTATAAAAGGGGGGATGGGGGGATTTGCTTTTCTTTGCGCCTCTGCGTCTTTGCGCGACAAGGGGGTTAGAGATTTCGCCGGCCGCGGGCGATGGCCTGGGCCATGGCGGACTGGATCTGCGATTGCGACGCGCGGAACGAATTCGCGTCCGGCGTCGAGACGTTCATGTTGACGACCACCGGGGAATTCGCCTGGCCGGGGTTCCTGACCTGCACCGTCTCCCCGGGCGTGGCGCGGAACGCCACCAACTGGCTGTCCACGCCGCCCGCGCCGCCGACGGTAAAGGATCCCCCCTGGGCAAAACCGGGAATGGGGAGATCGAGCCCGCCAAGAAAACCGCCCAAGGCCCGTTCCAAAGGCTTGGTGACCAGGGAACGCAGGGCCACCCTTTCCAGGTCCAGCGCCAGACCTTTAAGGACGTCGCCGAAACTTTGCGCCCGGATCACGGCGTCCTCAAATGCCGTGCCGACGACATGCGCCAGGTCATGCGTCGCGGTTTTCAAACCCCGGGTAGCCGTTTCCGACTCCCTCAGCCGCTGGCCGACCTGGTCCATGGACTTCGAACTTTTTTCAAACTCCTCGAACGCCTTCCGGGAAGGTCCCGATAGGTTGTCCTCGAAATTCACCAGGATTCTCGCTTCAACCGTGTTGGCCACCGGCATATCGTTTTGCCTCAATATGGTTTTCGATGATGAAAATCGCCCGCCATTCCAGCAGGGAAAGATCGTTCGGCCGGAAGGCATATCCCGCCTTTTTCAAACAGGCAATTTCGAAAAGGCGGTCGACCCAGCGGACGAACTGGACATCGAAACGGTCGAGGATTTTTCCGGCGGGATGGTTTTCGATCTGCCATGCCGGGTCTTCCGTTTCCTCGCGCGCCCGCTCGATTTGAAATTCGCCGTAATCTACCTGAAGGCTCCGCGCGTCCGCCTTCAGGTAGTCGACCAGTTTTTTAGCGTCGCGTTCTCCAGTTCCGCGGTTTGGCCCTCCAGTTCCAAGGCGGCGGCGATTTTCCAGGACGGGTTGACGAAATCGCGCCAATGGTCAACCTGCGGGGTGAGTTTCTCCTGGGTCCCGGATGCCGGGTCCACGTACGTTACATAGTCCGGCTGTCCATGCTCGTTCATCGCTTCGACGCCCACGAGCAGTTTGTCGATAAAATCGATGCGCGCCTGCATGGAGCGGTCCTCCACCCTGCCCCCGTGCTTGAGCAAATACCGGTCGGAAAGGAACTGGGTATATTCCTCGGTGTCATAGTTCCGCAACAGCAGGACCGCCTTGTCCTTCCCGACCGGGACGGCGACGCGCCGGATCCTTGGATTCGATAAAATGGGCATAAATACCTCCGGTGTTTCGATGACATTGAAATGGTCCGTCGATCGCTCAAACCAGATACCCGGTTTGTTTATTGACGATTTTAACGATCGCCGATCCGTAAGCCGGGTCCTCGAGGACCTGGAATTCCGCTTTGACGATCGCCACGTCGCCGTCGCGGTCCTTCCGCGCCTCCTTATAGACCGCCTTGGGGAAAATCAACTCGACGGCGTATTTCAGATTTCCGGAACCGCCGGAGATCGCGCTCCCCACGATGGGTATGCTCAGGACGTACTCCGCGCCATCCCGCAGGGCGGTCTTGTGCGCGTCGTCCGTCATTTCGAATTCGGCGCCGAGACCCTGGCTCCAGCGATTGCCGCGCTCGACGCGGGAGACGAAGCCGCTGTTGTCCCCCATCTGGTAGATCGGCTCGGCCCCGTTACCGACGGAATATTCAAAGCTCCTCAAAACAGCCTTGAAAGACGTCCCGCCGGTCGCGGCCAACGTTCCGGCGGACACCGTGCCGGACAGCGCGCCGCCGCGGACGAACTCGACGTCTCCATAACGCAGGTAGGATTCCGTAGCCGAGGCCGGACGGGCGATGGCCGAAGTCTCTTCTTTTCCCATGCCGCCGAATACCGCCTCCATTTCCAGAAATTTCCCCCGCCGGCCCTGGAGTTTCAGGGATTTTCCGAAGATCCCGGCATACCGCTTTTGGGCCACCCCGTCGAATTCGACCATGGTGACCGACGGCAAGGCCACCCCTGCTATATCGCGCTCGATCCAATGGCGGTAAACCGCCGGGTCGTTGACGGCATCGGGTTGGTCCGTCGTCGCCTTGCCAAGGACCAGGGCGGCGAAGAACGCGATGTTGTGCGGCAGGGCCCTCTGCTTGTGCCTGCCCTCCAGATTCCAGTTGAGGATCTCCCTCTTCGTGGCTTCGACATATCCAGTCACTTCGGTCTCGTCCGTCAGCGCTTCGTTGGGAGCGACGTCGGACGGCGGCCCCTCGAAGTTCATCGAACTGTTCGCCGTCGCGGGGGTTCCATACGCGGATTCTTTCGCCAGCGAGAACGCCCGCCAGCCTCCGGATATACGTTTGGTTTCGGACATCTTTAATTCCTTTCCTCGCCGAATCCCCCCAGCCCCCCTTTGCCAGGGGGGGATGCCTCCGCGCCAGAGGGAGGCGGCATTGGATCCAGCGGCACGCTGGTTAAAACGCGGAAGTGACTTCCACGTTGAAATCGGTCCGCGACAGGAAGTAGTAGTATTCGCCTTTCTTGAACTGCTCCTGCTCGGTGCTCACCTCGGCGACGAACGCATCGATACCCAGGTCGTCTTGCGAGGTTTTCTGCCGCTCCAGGACGCGCTCCAGGTTGGCCACGATCTGCAAGTGGTTGTTCAACCCGGTCCGCGCGTCCCGGTGGTAGGAGACGACAGCCGCCTGAGACCGCGCGACGGACCGGATCTCGTTGGTGGCGGTTTGGTCCGACTGCTTCGGCCCGGCGTTGGGGACGATGGCGATCGCCGGCAACTCGTCGTGGGAAAAGGCCAGCGCGTCCTTGTCGTCCTGAAGGGAGAAGCCGCGTTTGTGCGTCTCCACGGTCTTGACGTTCGCGGGGTTGCCCAGCCAGGAATCGGCCAGGAGAGTGGTCCTCACGGCGTCGCCAATCCGCGCGTAATCCGTCATAAGGACCTCCCCCGCAACGCGCGCTCAAGCTCCAGGTCCAGCGTCTCCCGCAAACCGCCGACCGCGTCCTCGACCGCCTGGCCGATGATGTGGTAACCCTGGGTCCCGGGATGACGGACTTTTTTCACCGGCGCGCGGGCTCCCCGCCAGAACAGGGCTTTGCGGTTTTTCGCCCGGATCTCGTGCGGACGGGTCCCAAACTCGATGAATCCGGCGAATGGCGCCGAACTGGCGACCCGCCCCCAAACCTGAAACGCGTCCGACCGGATTTCGCTGTCGATCGCGTCGCCAAACCTTCGCGGATGGGAGTTTCGCAAAGCGCGCCCCTTCGCGGAGCGGGCCGCTTCCCGTACCGTTTCCTCCGCGGCCCGCCGCGCCCCTGCGAGCGCGGCGTCTTTCAATTGACGAAGGACCGAGGAGACGTTATCGATATTTTCCGTTTGCAAAACGATCGTCATGGAAGCCTCAAATGAAGTTGACGCGGTACGTTTCCCATAAATGTTTGACGGCCGGAGGGAGCGCAAGCCGGTTCGATTCCGTCAGCCCCTGGCTCTCGTCCGTTTCAAACAGCTTCGACTTGTCGGCGAAAAGCAGTTTGATCAGCAGAAGCAGTCCTTGCTTGAGCGGATCGGGAACGGCTGTAGCGGCCCCGTATCCGGCGACGAACTCGACCTCAACCGCCAGGGTTTCCCGCAGACTGGCGGGCCAGGCGGCGCCCTGCTTGAGGGCGATCCGGCCCGGCTCCGAAACCGCGTCCACCAAATAATTGGCGGCGTCAAATGTCGCCGGGGTATTTTCCGGATCGTAGGTCTTGACAAAGCTCACGGTCTGAAGCGGCGGCTTCGCCAGGGAGATTCCCCGCCAGACTCTGCGGTCGTCGCCGGGCGTCCCGCAAACCCGCGCCCGGAACTCGTCGGCGTCGAGCCACAGTGTCCAGGTCTGGTCGATCAAGGCCCGGCCCGTGTAGCGCTCGCATTGACGGCGGGCCGCCGAGATCAGCGCCGTGATCAGCGCGTCGTCGCCGGCGTCCGAGATCCGCAGATAACTTTTGGCGTCGGCCAGCGAAACGGGTTCCGAGGCGGGCGCGGTTTTCAGTTTCAGGCTCATGGATGTCTTTTCGTCCCCGAGGAAATGGTTTTAACTTTTTGGGCCGCTTTGTTTTCCGGCGCCGCGCCGGCGTCCTTGCCTTGCAAATCCCCCCGCCCCAGCTCCCGGCTTTCGCCGGGACAGGCTTTGCAAGGGGGGGGGGCGTATCGCCGCGGATAAATCCGCCCCGCGCTTGCGCCGGGGCGGCATTGGGTCCAGCGGCACGCTGGCCGCCCAGCGTTCCCGGAGAAAGACCTTTCCAAGTTCATCGGGAGCGTCGTAAGTCTCGCCTTTCCTGTAGACCAGGACGCGCAGTCCGTCCGGCGACCCCTCTATGGTTTTCAACATGGTTACTCTCACGATTTTCCTCTTTCAAATCCCCCCGCCCCTCCTTCGGCAAGCTCAGGACAGGCTTTTGCAAGGGGGAGTAATTTCAGCCTCAGGCCGCCGGCGCGATGTTCGGAGAACCGCGCAAAACGAGGGCGCCATAAACGCCGCCCGTCGTCGCGCCCGCTACCGTCGATACCGCGCGGATGTACCGTTTGGAGCCGATATAACCGACGCGCTGGACCGTATTGCTGGCCAGCGCGGTCAGAGTTCCCTGCTGGTCGGCGGCGACGTCGGTGAAAGCCGAGTTATCGTCCGACTCCTGGATTTTGGGCGTATGCGTCCCGTCGGCGATCGTGCCCGGATGGAACACAACCATCGCGGACTCAAATCCCCGCAGGTCCACTCCCGCGCCGTTGACCGTGGCGGTCTGCGCCGCCGGATTGATGGACGTTACCGCGTCCACGTTGTTCTTCATGTCTCGCATTTTTTAGCTCCTGAATTTTAAATTTGAGAATCCCCCCGGCCCCCTTTGCCAGGGGGGTAGGGGCGATTCGCGAATCGCCCTTACATCCGCCGCGCAAGCTGGCGGCGGCGTTGCCCCCAGCGGCACGCCGGTTAGGCGGCGATTTTCTGGATGACCAGGGCCTCGAAATTGGTCACGTCGCCGCCCGCGCGTTTGGTGGTGTAAAACAGAACGAACGGCTTGCCGCTGTATGGATCGCGCAGGATGCGGACCCCGGCGCGGTCGACGACGACATAGGCCTGCTTGAAATCCCCAAGGACGATGGACAGGGCATTGGCCGAGACGGCGGGCATGTCCTCCATCCGTTCGATGGGCTGGCCGAGCAGGGTCTGCGGTTCGCCGATGGCCAGGCCGGGTTCCCACAGGTACTGGCCGTTGTTGTCCTTCAACTTCGAGACGGCCTCGATCGTGGACCGCCGCGTCAACCAGCGCGCGTTTTTCAGATAGGGGCTCTTCAAGCGGTAGAACAACGCCCGCAGGCCGTCGGCGGTGACCGCGGCGGCGGAACCGGAGTTCACCTGCTCGATCTGGCCGGGATTGGCCGTGCCGGCGGGATAGGTGAGAATCCCCCGCGGCTGGCCGACGCCGTCGCCGCTGACGAACGCCGAATTTTCCAGCCGCGATATCTTGTCGGCGATCTTGGAGGCCAGCCAGGACTCCACGTCCACCTTGGCGTCGTCCAGGAGGGTCTGCGTGGCCTTGGGCATGGCGTAAAGCTCGTGCACGGAAATCCGCCGGACGCCAATATTGGGCGAGTTGGTTTCCGAGCGCGCGGACCGTTCGCTGGTCCATCCGGCGTCGGCCTCGTTGACGTCCTCGGGGATCTCCAGCGCGTCGCTACTGACCGTCTCGACCTGGGCCACGGCGCGCATGGGCGAGGACTCGAAGATCTTCTTGATGACCTGGCTCGACATCTCCGGCTGGACCCAGTACCCGCCCTGCGGGTCGCCGTCGACGGACAGCGCCTTGCATTCGGCGAAATCGCCCGTCCGCAGGTATTTCATGACCGCCGCCTTCCTTTCGGTCGCGGGGCCATTGGCTTCCGCCTTCGCCGAGAGGAACGCGGGCCGGTTGAGGCGCGTCTCCAACCGCTCAAGCCGTTCCTTCATCTCGGAAATCCTCTGCACCTCGGACGATACCCGGTCGACCTGGCTTTCGAGAAGCGGGTCGGCGTATCCGCGCTTTTGGACCTCGTCCAAGCGCGCGTTGTTTTTCTTCTTGAACTCATCGAACGCCCTGCCCAGACCGTCGATGGTTTCCTTCACTTCCGCGATTTCCATTTTTGTTCTCCTATGAAAAAGATATTAACCGCCGATGAACACAGATGAACGCCGATGGAAAGGCCTTAATCCGTGTCCATCCGTGTCCATCTGTGGCTTAATTTTGTTCACTAGTTTTTTTAACGCCTCGCCAATGGCGGTCCAGTCGGCGGATTTGACGCCCGTCACCGCCGCCTGGGGGTTCATGGGAAAAACGACGATGCTGTATTCGAACAACTTGACCTCTTTCAGTCGCCGGACTTGGGGTCTCTCCTTGTCCGGTTCCGATTTCACGGTTTGATAGCCGATGGACAGGCCGGTCCGGCCGCCGACGTCCGACGCCATGCGCAGAAGGCTGTGCCGCTCGCGGGCGAGCTGGACGTTGAGGTCGAGCTTCCCGCGCACGTAGAGGCCGCGCTCGTCCTCGTAAGCGCCCAAATTCCATCCGACCTGTTTTTCGGGATCGTGATGGTCGAGGATGGGGACTTTCCCCCCGGAACTCTCGGCCAGGGTCTTTTCGAACGCTCCCGGAACGACGACATCGTTACCCAGGTCCACGTTGCCGAAAACGCTGGCGTATCCTTCGAACTCTCCGGCCTGTCCGACATGGCTGAGTTTGAACGGAAACGATTTGAACTCTTTATCCATTCCTTTTCTCCTTGTTTTGTCCGGGGGACGCTTGACTGACGAGCGCCAGGACGACGTCCCCGTCCGGTACGGCTGGGTAACCGACCATCTGGCGCTTTTCGTTGACGGTGAGAAACGTGTTCTGGTTGGCCCGGTTCCAGAGGGCCTCCCGGTCCTCGGACAGGGCTTCCACCTGGTCGGCGTCGAAGTCGAGGAAAAGATTCTCGCCGGCGGGAGACTCTCCCGCGAATTGCGGCACGAGCCAGACGTTGAGCGCGTCGCGCAGACGCCGTAACGCCGGCAGGACCACCTCGGTGTAGAGCGCCTTCCGCGCTTCCTTCCGGTTCTGGTGCGTGGCCGGTTGCAGGCCGATCAGTTCCGGCGGGACGTTGTAGATCTGGGCGATCTGCAGGGCGCTGAACTTCAACCCTTCGACCCAGTCCATGTCCTTCGGCGAAACGCCGATCTCCTTCCAATCGAGGTCCCCTTCCAGGAGCAGGGGTTTGCGCGCGTTCACCGCGCCCTGGTACTTGTCGCGCAGTTCGCCTTCCAGCCGTTTAAACTGTTCGTCGGTGAGGTTCTGCTTGGACACCAGCGCGCCCGAGGGGACGGCGGCGTTCCGCAACAGCGCCGCGTTCCAGCGGTCGCCCCCGTTCATCTTGTCGATGGGCAGGGCGGCCACCTGGACCGGCGAAAGGCCGTACCAGTCGTCCAACGGGTTGAACAACTTGAGGTGCAGGACCCGCTCCTTCGGCAAACGCGCCGTCTCGCCCCCAACCTTGTACTCGTAACCGGCGACGAGGTTCACCGGGTCGGGCAGGATGGACATCCGGTCGGGCCGCAGGACATAAAGTTCCCGCGGCGCCCGGCTTCCGCCCTCCGGACCGGCGGATTCGATATAGGCGTTGCCGGACAGGTAAAGAAAGGCGATGACGTACTCGAAAAACTCGAATTGGCCCTGCAAGGGGTTGGGGCGTTCGATGAGGCGCAGGACCGGATGGTCGGCGACTTCCTCCATGGCGCCGTCCTCGCGCCGCCGCGAAAGGAACCAGGGGACCCCGGCGGAGGCTTCGGCGATTTCCCGTATGCAGGCATAGACCACGCTGTTTTCGAGATAGCCTTCCCGGGCATACGATTCATAATTGCGCCGGAGGGCAAAACCCTGGGCCGGGGGAAAATACAGCGTCAAGGCTCGCGCTGTCGCGCTGGCTTTTCTAAACCATTTAAGAACGCTCATAATTTTTGAACTTACCTCCCTATATGTGGCGGGCCGCTCAAGGTACCTGGCGCGCAACCCGCTTGTTTAAAAGAACTTGCGGCGAAATTCATGTAAGTACGGGGGGCTTCGTTGCCGCGTTTATCCTGGCAACGTCCGGACGCGCGGTTTGGAATGTTTGCCGACGATCAGGCTGAGGAGCATCTCGAGCGCGTCGGGACCGTCGTCGTGGTCGGCCTTGGGAAAGTATTTGAGCTGGTCCAGCAGGATGCGCTGGTCGCGGCGGAAGCGGATGCGTCCGTTCTTGATCTGCGGCTGGAGTTTGGTTATGCGGAGCGTCTTGTCGGCGCTCGACCGGATCCCGTCGACGGGCAGGAACAGTCCCCGGCGGGCGCTTTCCTTGACGAGGTTGTCCTTGAACAGCTCCTGAAACTGCGTCTCCTCCACGCCGACGCGGGTAAATTTGTAGAGTTCGTGGTAATTCAACAGGTCCTCCATGATGGCGTCGGGATGACGCTTGCGGATGTCGGCTTCCAGGATGTCGATGTATCCTTGGGGATGGAACCCGCCGACGACGATCGCGGACGGGTCGGCGCGGCGGGAATTTTTACCCATCGAGGGGTCCACCGCGCAGTAGACGGCGTATTTGCCGTTCGCGAGGTTCAGGGCGACCTCGTCCTCCTCGACGAACGAGAACCATCCCTCCTGGAACAGGCAGTCGTCGGGATTGACCGGTTCGTTCTGCTTCTCCGAGTCGAAAGCCGCCGGGCCTTCGCCGACGCGCAGTTTCATGAGGTAATAGTAATCCTCGACCTCGGGCCAGAGGACTTCGGTCCCGGCGAGCATTTCGGCTTTGTGTTCCTCGAAAAACGCGTCGGCCGACGTGCCGCCGGGGGCAACGCCGCCTCGCGCCAACGTGAACGCCGGGCAAGCGCCCGGGGGCAACGCGGCGATGACGCTGACGCGATCGCCGACCGGCGAGGCGCCGGAGCCTAATGGACTCGGCGCGGATGGCGAACGAGCGTCATCGGGGGCGGTTCGGGCATGGCCTGCTACCTCCGGGCGTTTGCCCGGCGCCGAGGCGGAAAACCCTCCCCCTTGCAAAGCCTGTCCCCGCGCAGGCGGGGAGCTGGGCCGGGGGGAGGGTCGAAATTCCGCATGTCCGGAACTGACAAAAAGGTTTTCCCACTCCCGCCAGAGCGGGGAGCCGGAGAATTTGATCACGGCCTGCCACTTCCTGCCCGTCCAGCCGGGTTGTTTTAAAAGCAGAGCGAGGAGGGAATCGTAGTGCAGGAGGGTGCCGACGACGATATAGACGGTATTCCGCGCGCCGACCTTCATCAACGCCCTGAAAAACCAGTTGCGGTCCTTCTCGCGCTGTTCGGGGGACCCGATGTTCTCGTCGTCCTCGAGGTCGTCGCAGATGACGAGGTCGGGGCGTACGGGACCATGACGCGCGCCGCGGAGGCGTTGCCGTTTTCCCCAGCATTCGATCTTCACGCCGTTGGCCGTGACGACGTGGCCCGCTGTCCACGCCGGCCCTGCGCCGCAGGCCGAGGGGAAATCCATATTCAGGCGTTCGTTGGTTTCCAGTTCGGCCTTGATGAACTCCAGAAACTCGACGGCTTGCTCCGCGGTGTCGGACAGGATGCCGATGAACCGGCGCAGTCGGCCCACGACGCACCACAGGGGCAGGATGAGCGTGGTCAGGGTGGATTTGGCGTTGCCGCGCGGCGCGGCCTCGGCGTCCCTGGCCCCGTCGCCGGTCCGCTCGGACGCCAGGACGAGGTCCTGGAACCGGCGGTACAGTTCCCGGTGCAGAAGGGAGGGGGGATGGGTCAGGTAGTGGGGGAAATAGGTTTCCGCGAAAAATTGCAGGTCCGTCAGGGCCCGTTCCCGGCGGCGATTTTTTTGGGTCTCCGTGCAACGGCCGAACGGCGAGACCGCGCCGGCGATGGCGGCGCGGATTCCCGCATAGCCTCTGGCGAGCTTTTTGCCGGCGATTCCCCCGAAGCTTCCAGGTTTTCCCATCGTTCCTTTATTTTTTCCCCGATGGCCTCCAACCGGTCGCCGAGTTTTCCGGCGGCCTCTTCCTCGCCGTTTTCCAAGAGGAAAACGACCGTCGCGCGGAGGGCCTCGACCAAAAGCCGGTCTTTATCCACCGCCAGGGTTTTCAGCAGTTCCTGGTGGATGTCCAGCACGTGGCCGACGTACATGCCGTAAACGCGGTGGTAGTCCTTGTTCTCCGGCTCGAATTTGAGGACTTCGCGAAAGTCTTCCTTGACCCGCGTCACTTCCTCCAGAAGTTCCCGAAGGATGCCCGGCCAGCGAGGCGCCGGAGCCGACGCCGCCTCCCGTTGGCGCGGAGGCGGTTGCGGCGATGCCGCATCAACGTCGTCAGCGCGCAATTTTCACTCCGGGATCCTCGCGGATGACTCCGGCGAGCAGGTCTTTCCCCTTGGGCGTGAGTTTCCCCAGCCACATGTCCCGGCCCAGTTTGCGGAGGGCGATGTATTCCTTCCCGGGACCGGCCAGGTATTCCAGGTGACGGCGGAGGTCGAACCTGGCGATGTCGTACCCGGCGCCCTGGAGCATGGCCAGGATGGCCTCGTCGGCAAGCCGGTTTGGGTATTCGAGGTTCAGCGCCTGGAGGACCATGCCCCGGAGCGCCGCGGTTGCGATGTGTGGATCCATCTTAATCGTCGTTCTCCCGGTTTAACAGATTCAACCCGCCGATCGTCTGGTTGACCAGGCGGTTGACCTCCTTGAGTTCGTCGAAGACCTTGCCGATGAGGCCTTTGGTCTCTCCGACGGTCATGTAGAAAACTTCCTTCTGGACGCAATGTTCGTAGAGGTATTTCTGGTCGGCGGACCTGGCGGATTCCAGTTTCTCGATATCCTCCTCGACTTTTTCGATGCGCCTTCCCAGGTCGTATTTGAGGTCGGCGAAATTCGCCTTGGTCTCTTCGATGAGGCGGCGGACGAACCAGCCGATGGCTCCGACGCCGACGGCCAGGACCAACGTTATGTAGGGCGTGACGATCTGAAAAATTTCCAACGGCAATACTTGTCTCCTTTTTTGCCCGCCGTACGAGCGGCGCTAATCGGGTCCGGCGTCACGCTGGCTGTCCAAGGCGCCGCAAGAACCCGTGTTGATCACTTGGATCTCGCACTCGTATTTCCTCGCCAAGCCTTCCAACCGCAGAACGTACTCGTCGAGCGCCCGGAGGTCCTTGTCGTCCAAACAATGAACGCGGTTTTTGTTTTTGCTCGAGGTCTCCGCGACGTCAAGAAAGGCTATTTCCGGGCGGTCCGGCCTGGGATACGCGGGGTAGTTTTGTTTTATGGCGCATCCACATACGGCGGGGATCGCCGTCAGCGCCGCCAAGAGCAGAAATGTCTTTTTCCATTTGTTCATCGATGTCCGTCTGCATCTGGCGTATCTTGGAAACTTTCCGGACTTCGTCCTCGCGAAACGAGAGGATGGCCGACCTTTTCAAGGCGCGGGCCAGGAAGACGATCACCCCGGCGGCCGCCAGGACCGCCAGGGCGACCGGAACCGCCGTCGTCAAGACGGGTTCCCCCGGGCGTCCCCCGCTTTCGCCACGCCGGCGCGTAATGCGCCGAAGCCGATGCCTTCCAGCAGGGTGTTGACGTTGCCGCTGTTGAAGAATTCGCCCAAGGTCGTCTCGCCCGTCAACACATTGAGCAGGGAGACCATGACCATGAGTACAGCGACGATGTATGTTTTTTTCCCTCTCAACCAATCCATGTAGTTTCCTCCAATATGATTCCCGTTTTTTTATGAGACCGGGTTTCCGGCCGTACCGACGTCAGCGACGTCTTCCCTCCTGAACATGGTGAAAATTTCAAGTACGACCGCCGGGAAGGACTTTGTTTATCGAGCTTTCGGGGAAAATCCAGGGAGGTATGACGCGCGGGCGCTTGGATCCGGCGGCACGTTGGCTGGGAGTTTGTTTCGAGGCGCTTGCAAGCGATTGAAAAAAGCTTTTTTCCAGCGTCGATGAAACGCGCCTGGAAAAAGCTCTTTCGCCGGAGAATTTTTTTTCAAAAACCGCGTTCCAAAGATTTTGAATTCATGCTCCTTAAGGATTCGAAATTTTTTTGCCGCTTTATTAGTTGCTTTCGCTCGCGCGGTCTTCTAAGATCTCTCCCTATATTTCCCCTCCAAAGTTATTTTCCTTTCTAGCTCGCGGGAATTCTTTATGGATACGTTGTGGAAAAAGTGTCTGGAGGAAATCGAGAAACGCATTCTTCCGGAAAACTACGCAACCTGGTTCTCTCCCACCTACGCGTTCACAAAAGGCTCGGATACCATCACCATCGCGGTCCCCAACGACTTCTTCAAGAGATGTCTGGAGGAAAACTATCAAGGCCTGATCGAATCCACCGTGGAATCCATCGCCAACGCGCGTCTGCGGGTGGACTTTCAAGTCGCGAGCGACAACGCCCACGGCAGAACGTCCGAGCCGCTGAACAAGCCAGCGCCGGAGAAAGAGAAGGGCCCCGAGGGGGTCCGCTTTTTTGGAAACGGCAACGCCGTTGGCCTCAATACGCGTTATGTTTTTTCGAATTTCGTCGTGGGTTCCAACAATCAGTTCGCGCACGCCGCCGCTCTGGCGGTGGCCGCCAATCCAGCGCAAACCTATAATCCGCTCTTCATCTACGGGTCCGTCGGGTTGGGGAAAACCCATCTCCTCCATGCCATCGGCAATCTGATCCAGCAGAACGACCCGCGCCACCGCGTCCGTTACATATCGGCCGAAAGTTTTACGGTGGACCTGATCCAATCCTTGAAAAAGGACGACATGTCGGCTTTTCGCGAACGGTACCGCCCGCTGGACATCCTCCTGGTGGACGATATCCAATTCATCGCGGGGAAAGAACGCACGCAGGAGGAGTTTTTCTACACGTTCAACGCGCTCTACGAATCGCACAAGCAGGTCGTTATATCGAGCGACAGGTACCCGAAGGACATGCAAAACATCGAGGAACGTTTGCGTTCCCGGTTCAGTTCCGGATTGATCGCCGATATAAAACCCCCGGACTTGGAAACGAAAGTGGCCATCCTCTTCAAGAAAGCGGAGAACCACCAGAAAAAAATCCCCCAGGATGTCGCCATTTTCATCGCCGATAACATTCAATCCAACATCCGCGAACTGGAAGGTCTGCTTTTGCGGATCATCGCGTTTTCGTCGTTCACGCGAAGGCCGGTCGATCTGGAGCTGGCAAAGGAAGTATTGAAAGAATTCACTTTCGACAGGAACAAGAACTTCACCATCCCCAATATCTTGAAAACGGTGGCCGCCCACTTCAGTATCAAAGTGACCGATCTCAAATCGAAACAGCGTTCGAGAGAAATTTCCATTCCCCGCCAGATCGCCATGTATCTGTGTCGCGAATACACGCAAGCCTCCCTGCCCGAGATCGGCCGCCAGTTTGGTGGAAAAGATCACACCACCGTCCTGTTCGCCCACAAGAAGATCTCATCGAATATGAAGGAAAACAACGAGTTGACCAGGTCCGTCCAGCAAGTAATTCATCAGATCGAACGGGGATGAACTGTTTAAAACTCTGTGTATTTCTTGTGAAAAACCGGTGAAAATAGGCTATAATATGATAATGAACAAACCCGGTCTTTTCCGTTCCCGAAAATGGCCGTCTTTTCAACACGCTTCTCTGCGCGTATTGCCTTAGAAACCGGGCTCTTACCCGGTTTTCCCAAAATTCACAGGCCCTTTAACTACTACTAATGTTTTTTTATAATCTCTAATTCTTTTAGAGTCGTATTAAAACCCGACACCGATGAATCAAACTCCAAAAAAAGTTTACGATTCCACCAACATCAAAATCCTGGAAGGTCTGGAAGCGGTCAGGAAACGTCCCGCGATGTATATCGGCGGGACGGGCCTCGACGGTTTGCATCACCTGATTTACGAGTTGGTGGACAATAGCGTCGATGAGGCGATCGCGGGGTATTGTAATGAAATCGGAGCGGTCATTCACATCGACAATAGCGTGACGGTGGAGGATAACGGTAGAGGGATCCCGATCGATATGCATCCCGACAGGAACGTTTCCGCCGCCGAGGTGGTCATGACGGTCCTTCATGCCGGCGGGAAGTTCGACAAGGATACGTACAAGGTGTCCGCGGGGTTGCATGGCGTCGGCGTTTCCGTCGTGAATGCGTTGTCGGAGGCCTTGTTTTTGGAAATCAAGCGCGACGGCGGCATATACACCCAGAACTATCAACGAGGGAAACCCGCGACGTCCCTTGAGAGAACGGGGAATACGACCGTAACCGGCACGCGGATCGTATTCAAGGCCGACACGGAGATATTTCCCGACCTGAATTATAGTTTTGACGTCCTGGCCAACCGGCTCAGGGAATTGTCGTTTTTGAATAAAGGCTTGAAAATTCATTTGCATGACGAGAGGGAAGGCCGCAGTCATAATTTCTTTTATGAGGGAGGCATCCTTTCTTTCATCGATCATCTCAGCAAGAATAAAAAGACCCTGCATGAGAAAACGATTTACATATCGAGAGAAAAAGACGATTCCCAGATGGAACTGGCCCTGCTTTATAACGACGGTTACGCGGAGGAGGTCTTTACTTTCGTCAACAACGTCAACACCCGCGACGGCGGGACGCACTTGAGCGGATTCCGGTCCGCGTTGACCCGGACGATCAACAGTTACGCCGTTCAAAATGGGATGCTGAAAAACGCCGGCGTTAGTTTGACGGGCGACGACGTCCGCGAGGGACTTATCGCGGTGTTGAGTTTGAAGATACCCGAACCGCAATTCGAAGGCCAGACCAAGGGCAAACTGGGCAACAGCGAGGTCAAGGGCCTCGTGGAGCAGATCGTCAACGAGGAGTTGGGGGAGGTTTTCGAGCATAACCCGGCCGTGGCGAAAGCGATCGTCGGTAAAGCGATCGGCGCCGCGCAGGCGCGGGAGGCGGCGAAAAAGGCCAAGGACCTGGTGAGGAGGAAGAGCGCGCTGGAAATAAGCTCCCTGCCGGGAAAACTGGCGGACTGTTCGGAGAAGGACCCCGCGTTGTCCGAGTTGTACATCGTGGAGGGCGATTCGGCCGGCGGTTCGGCGAAACAGGGAAGAAACCGCAAATTCCAAGCCATCCTGCCGATCAAGGGGAAAATACTGAACGTCGAGAAAGCGCGCTACGACAAGATGATCGGAAGCGACGAAATCCGCACGATCGTCACGGCGCTGGGGACCGGGATCGGAAAGACGGACTTCAATATCGAGAAGGTCCGCTATCACAAGATCGTCATCATGACCGACGCGGACGTCGATGGCGCGCACATCCGGACCCTTCTGCTGACGTTTTTTTACCGCCAGATGCCACAAGTCATTGAAAAAGGCTACTTGTACATCGCGCAACCGCCGCTGTTCAAGATCAAAAAGGGAAAAAAAGAGGCCTATTTAAAAAACGAAAAGATCCTGTCACAGCAACTGGTGGCTCAAGGAACCGAAAAACTGTTAGTGGAAACCTCCAAGAACGGCAACTCGTACTCGGGCGACACGTTGACGGAGCTGACCAATAATCTCATCCGCTACAACGATTATTGCAAACAAGTGGCCAAGAACAACATCCCGCCGGCCATCCTCAACGCGCTGGTGAAAGTGGGGGTCTCCCGAAAGGATTTCGAAAACCTGGGAGGGGTTTTCAGCGTCATCGTCAACATTCTGGACGATCTGTTTGCGGAGGAGAACAAGGAGAAATACCGGTACAAACGGGAATGGTTGAACGTCCCCATACGGTTCCAGGAGAAGATGGAAATCAAAGGCGAGGACGAAACGCTCCTGAGGAAATTTTTAGTGGAGATGGATAAGTCGACGGCGGGGAAGGTCCGCGCCAAAACGGCGCACAACTTCGAGCGGGTGGACCTGAACCAAACGATCAAGGACGTTTCGTTCCAAGTCGGTTACGATTCCGAAAAAAGTCTTTACAATTTCCATATCAAGGGATTGAACCAGGGAAGGGAATTCAACGTCAAATTCGCCGCCGACTTCATCAATTCCGCCATCATCCAGAAACTGTTCGATGTCTACGAGCCCATCCGGCCGCTGGATTATCCCCCGTTCACGCTGATCGCGGACGGGAAAACCCAGAACGTCAACTCCAAGCAGGAGCTTCTCGACGCGATTCTGGAAACGGGGAAAAGCGGTCTTTACATCCAGAGGTACAAGGGGCTCGGCGAGATGAACCCCGAACAGCTTTGGGCAACGACCATGGACCCCGAGGCGCGGGTCCTGTTGCAGGTCCGGGCCGACGACCTGGTGGAGTCGGAATTGATCTTCACCACGCTGATGGGCGACGCGGTGGAGCCAAGGCGCGAGTTCATAGAGAGCAACGCCTTGGAGGTGCGGAACCTGGATATCTAGCCCGGCCAGCGCGGAACCAAACTCAACGTTGCCGAGGCGGGAATGGCATTTTGACGATCGCGAATCCCCCCGGCCCAGCTCCCCGCCTGCGCGGGGACAGGCTTTGCAAGGGGGAGGGTGATTTCCGCCTCCGCGCCAGCGGGAGGCGGGGCCATCCGCGGCGATACGCCGCCCGCCGGTTTTTTTCCAACCAGAGAAATTTTCATACGTCAAAGACATGGGCGAGACCATAGAGCAGATCAATATCGAAGACGAGATGAAAAGCGCGTACCTCGACTACGCGATGAGCGTGATCATCGGCAGGGCCTTGCCGGACGCGCGCGACGGGTTGAAGCCCGTCCACCGGCGCATCCTCTACGCCATGCACGAGGCGGGAAACGTCTTCAACAAGCCGTATAGGAAGTCGGCGCGCATCGTGGGCGACGTGATCGGCAAATACCATCCCCACGGCGATTCGGCGGTCTACGATACGATCGTGCGCATGGCGCAGGACTTCTCCCAACGGTACCCGATCGTGGACGGCCAGGGGAACTTCGGCTCGATCGACGGCGATTCCGCGGCGGCCATGCGTTACACCGAGATCCGCATGGCGGAGATAACCCAGGAAATTCTCAGGGACCTTGAGAAGGACACGGTCCAGTTCGGGCCGAATTACGACGAGTCGCTCCAGGAGCCGTTGGTCCTGCCCGCCAGTTTCCCGCATTTGTTGACGAACGGGGGGTCGGGGATCGCCGTCGGCATGGCGACCAACATCCCGCCGCACAACTTGAAAGAGGTCGTCGACGCCGCCATTTACCTGGTCGAAAACCCCGATTGTTCGATCAACGAGCTGGTCCGGCTCCTTCCCGGACCCGATTTCCCGACGCGCGGCATCATTTACGGGACTTCCGGAATCCGCTCCGCTTACCTCACGGGCAGAGGCCAGATAAAGATCCGCGGGCGAGCGGAGGTCGAAACCCTGGGCAAGGACGACCGCGAGCAGATCGTCATCAAGGAATTGCCTTACCAGGTGAACAAGGCGCGGCTCGTGGAGAAAATCGCCGAACTGGTCCGGGACAAAAGGCTGGAAGGCATTTCCGACCTGCGGGACGAATCCGACCGCGACGGAGTCCGCGTCGTTCTGGAATTGAAGAAAGGGACCATCGCCCAGGTGGTGTTGAACAATCTATACAAGAACACCCAGTTGCAGGAAACCTTCGGGGTGATCCTGCTGGCCTTGGTCAACCAACAGCCGAGGGTATTGAACTTGAAGGAACTGCTTCAGGTTTTCATTTCGTTCCGCAAGGAAGTGGTCACGCGGCGGACCGAGTTCGACCTGAAAAAAGCCCGCGAAAAGGAACATATTTACCTGGGCTTGAAAATCGCGGTCGATCATATGGACGAAGTCGTGGCCTTGATCCGCGGAGCGGCGGACCCGGAGGCGGCCAGGGCGGGACTCATGTCCCGGTTCGGGCTTTCCGAGATCCAGGCCAAGGCCATCCTGGAAATGCGCCTGCAGAGGCTGACGGGCCTGGAACGGCAAAAGATCCTCGACGAACTGGAAGCCGTCAAGAAAGAAATCGCGGAGATGGAGAACATCCTCGCGCGCGAGGAAATCAAACTGAGGATCATCCGCGGGGAACTCGAGGAGAACCGGGAAAAATACGGCGACGAGCGCCGGACGGAAATCGTCGAGTCCGAGGACGTCGATATCGACATCGAGGACATGATCGCGGACGAGGACATGGTGGCGACCTATTCCCGCGGGGGTTACATCAAGCGCCAGAGCATCGACACCTACCGCGCGCAACGGCGGGGCGGCAAGGGGATCAAGGGGATGGAGGTCCGGGACGAGGACGTGGTGGAGCAGTTGTTCATCGCGTCGACGCTGAGCTATCTCCTCATCTTCACCAGCCTCGGCAAAATGCACTGGCTCAAGGTTTACAACATCCCCGAGGTAAGCCGGGTGTCCAAGGGGAAATCCATCGTCAACCTGTTACAGTTGCAACCGGGCGAAACCATCGCCAGCCTGTTGTCCGTCAGGCAGTTCGAGGAGGACAAGTTCGTGCTGGTCATCACGCAGAACGGCGTGGTCAAGAAGACGTCGTTGATGGCGTACAGTAACCCCCGGCAGGGCGGCATCATCGGGCTCACGCTGGACGAGGGCGACCGCGCCATCGCCGCGAAGTTGTGCGACGGGACGAAGGACGTCCTCCTGGCCACCAAAAACGGGATGTCGATCCGCTTCCGCGAGACGGAGTTGAGGCCGATCGGGAGGACCGCCCGGGGCGTGAAAGGGATATCGCTCCGCGAAGGCGACACGGTCGTCGGGGCCGAGATCGTGGAACCGGGACAGGTCCAGGACGAGGGTCTCCCGGAGGGCGAAGATGCCCTGGCCGGCACGGCGGTAGCGGCAACGGAGAGCGCTCCCGCCTCCGCGAGCGCAATCGAAGCCGGGCCATCCCGCCCCGGGGCGTTCCCCGGCGGCGATGGGTCCGGCGGCACGCCGGCGGGCGGAACGATCCTGACCGCCACGGACAACGGCTACGGCAAGCGCACGGCGCTGTCGGAATACCGGGTGCAATCCCGCGGGGGGTACGGGATCATCACCATCAAGTGCAACGAGAAAATCGGGTCGGTCGTGGGCATCCAGCAGGTTTCCGCCAACGACGAGATCCTGCTGATCACCTCCGGCGGGAACATCGTGCGCATGCGGGTGGACGAGATATCCGTCATCGGACGCAACACGCAGGGTATGCGATTGGTCGGCCTGGCGGAGGACAGCAGGGTGGTTTGCGTTGAAAAAGTCGTGGAATAGAGCGAATGAAATATTGGATACCGGCGGTCGTGGCGGTCCTCGGGTTGTTCGTTTCCTCGTGCGGCGAAAGCCAGGTGGAAAGGCTGATCCAGAAGGCCAACGATGAATGGGTCAAGGGACGCAACCACAGCGCGGTGGAACTGTTCAAGTCCGTCCTGGAAAAATATCCGTCCGGTCCGCACGCCGAGGAGGCGCTTTTCCGGCTGGGCGAGATTTATCATTTCGGCCTGAGCGACAGTTCCCAGGCCATCGTTTATTTCATGGAGGCGCTCCAGTTGAGCCGGCGCGGCCGGTTCAGCTACGAGGCCCAGAGATATATAGCGGACATCGTCGAGTTCACGCTCAAGGATTACGACCAGGCCATCATCGAGAACCAGAAACTCATCAACGAATTCGGCCATCCCGAGGACGATCCGGAGCGTCAGTTCCGCATCGCCTCGATTTATTTCAAGAAACAGAATTACGAGCAGTCGATCGTCGAGCTCGAAATCCTTCTCGAAAAATATCCCGACAGCGAATGGGCCGAGGAAGGCGAGTTCAGGATCATGGAGGTCCTGTTCACGTTGAACCGGTGTGACGACGCCAAGCCGCATTTCGAGCATTTTTTAAAATCCTATTCCAAGAGCAAGTATATGCACGAGATGGACTTCGTCAGGGCGTCCTGTCTCGAGGAGGAAGGGAAGCTGGAGGAAGCCCTGCGGGTTTTCCAGTCGCTATCGGGACAATACCGGTATCCCGCCCTGGTGGCCATGAAGATCGAGGGGATCGAGAAACGCATCAGGAAGGTAAGATAATGCTGGACATCAAGTACATTCGAGAAAACGTCGAGCAGGCGAAAGCGGGCCTGGCCCGCAGGGGACAAAAGTCCGGCGACGGACTGGCCCGTCTTGTCGAGCAGGACGCCCACAGACGCGCCCTGCTCCAGGAATCGGAATCGCTCAAGAACCGGAGGAAGACGCTCTCCGCCGAGGTCGGGAAATTGAAGCGGGAGGGGAAAGACGCCTCCCGGGAGATGGAGGAGGTCAAATCGATCAACGTCCGGATCAAGGAACTGGACGACGGCGTCCAGGTTTGCGAGAGCGAGGTCCAGCAAACGCTCTTGAACATCCCCAATATCCCGCACGCGTCGGTCCCCGACGGCGCGGGAGAGGAAGCCAACCGTACGGTGCGCGTCTGGGGAGAGAAGCCGCGATTCGGTTTCAAGCCCAAAAACCACGTCGAGCTGGGGGAGCGGCTGGACATCCTGGATCTCAAACGGGCCGTGAAAATCTCCGGCGCGCGTTTCGCGGTTTTCAAGGGCGGCGGCGCGCGGTTGTTGCGGGCCCTCATCCAGTTCATGCTCGACGTCCAGACCCGCGAGAATGGCTACGAGGAAATTTATCCGCCGTTCCTGGTCAACGCCGACAGCATGACGGGCACCGGCCAACTCCCCAAGTTCGAGGAGGATCTGTTCAAACTGCGGGACGACCCTTTCTATCTTATCCCCACGGCGGAGGTGCCCGTGACCAATTATCACCGCGACGAGATCTTGCGCGAGGAAGACCTGCCGGTCCGCTACGCCGCCTATACCCCCTGTTTCCGCAGGGAGGCGGGGTCTTATGGCAAGGACACGTTCGGCATCATCCGCCAGCGCCAGTTCGACAAGGTGGAGCTGGTGAAATTCGCGAAACCCGAACGCTCTTTCGACGAGTTGGAATCCCTGGTCGGCGACGCGGAATCGATCCTGAAAAAGCTGGGCCTGCACTACCGCGTGTCGGCCTTGTGCGCGGGGGACCTGGGATTTTCCTCGGCCAAGACCTACGACCTCGAAGTGTGGGTCCCCACGCAGGATACCTTCCGGGAGATTTCCTCGTGTTCCAATTTCATGGACTACCAGGCGCGGCGGGCCAAAATCCGCTATAAAAATTCCGCCGGCGGCAAAACCGAGTTCGTGCACACGTTGAACGGGTCCGGGCTGGCGGCGGGCCGGCTTTTCGTGGCCGTGCTGGAAAATTACCAGCAGGAAGACGGTAGCGTCAAAATCCCGGAACCCCTCCGGCCCTATATGCACGGCCAGGAAATAATCGCCCCCGGCCAGCGCGGCGCTGGACCCAACAGGCTTGTCCCCGATGGCGAATGAGCGTCGCCGAGGGCAATCCAAGTCCGGCCAGTTCGCTCCGGCGCGGTGTAGCCCGGATTAGGCAAAAGCGCGGTCGTCATCGCGAGGCTCTGCCGAAGCAGTCCACGGCGGGATCGCGGCGCCCGCCGAAATGCAAATCCCCCCGTCCCCCTTTGCAAGGGGGGGGTAGGGTTGGCTAGGGATGGCCTCGGCGCAAGCGCGAGGCGGCGCTACGCCGGTTTGATTTTCGGCGCAATACGGCGCTTGACATTTTTCGCGAAGTGGATAACTATAAACCAATCCATAAAATGGAGGGATGGCCGAGCGGTTGAAGGCGACGGTCTTGAAAACCGTAGATCGAGAAATCGGTCCGTGGGTTCGAATCCTACTCCCTCCGCCATATAGAAAAACATATAGATAACGAATGGAAATGGACGCCGAGCGATCGCCGTCCATTGACGAGGAGAGGTGGCCGAGATGGCTGAAGGCGCACGCCTGCTAAGTGTGTGTAGGCTAATCCCCTACCGAGGGTTCGAATCCCTCCCTCTCCGCCATTAATAAACCGGCCGACAAGACCTCGCGGGTTTACGGACGACCATGAAAATAGATTTTCACCGCTCACGGAGTGGCGGCGTATCGCCGCGGGCCGTTCCGCTTATGGAGCGCAAAGCCTCCTGGCTTTGCATGCAACGCGGGGACGCGTGGCGCTCCAAAATGGCGGCGTTGCGTCCAGCGCCGTGCTGGTCGCTGGGGTTCGGCATTGCCGCTTGTTTGATTTTGATCCTGGCGGCGGGTTGTTCCAAGGGCGGGGAAACGGTCGCCCAAAAACCGGCCGCGCCGACGGCGGGCGCGACGGCCGGGACTCCCGCGGCAACGGATACGGCCATGAAGGACCTGAAACTTCCGTCCGGACTGGGACCGGCCGGTAAAGAGAGTTCCGCCAAGGATTATGAAGGGAAGTTCCCGGAGGGGTCGGGTTCGAGCTACGACGATCATCCGAACCTCGATGCCGGCGAAAAGGTCCAGCGCGAAGCCCAGGTCCCCGAGGAAATAAGGGGGAAATGGAAAGCCGTGAAGGTCATGGTCCGCAACAAGAAGGACGAAAGCCTGAACGAAATGAAGGTCGTCGACCTGGGTTCGAGTTTCAACCTGGGCGACAGCGGGATCAAGGTGACGGTGGGCCCGTTCCTTCCCAATTTCGTGATGACCCAGACGCAATACACCTCCGCGGACAACCAGTTGAACAACCCGGCGGTCCAGTTGGTGGTTGAGGAAAAAGGAAAAGTGGTTTACAAGGGATGGGCGTTTGCCAAGTATCCCACGATGTACGCGTTCGAACACGAGGTTTTCGGTTTGCAGTTGATGGACTTCATCCCGGCCCCCGTTTCATGACCAGCGTGACGCTGGCCGGGCAAGCGCCCGGGGGCGACGCGGCGATGACGCTGTCGCGATCGCCGAAACACAATCCCGCCTCCGCGCAAGCGGGAAGCGGCATTGGAGTGGTGACGCGCTGGCGATAAAGAGTTGAATTTTTCAAATAATGCGCCCATAGCTCAGCTGGATAGAGCGTCGGTTTGCGGAACCGTAGGTCGGAGGTTCGAGTCCTCTTGGGCGCGCTTTTTAAAATAAAACGGAAAACCGGAGAAGACCCGCGTCTTCTCCTTTGTTTTCCGGGCGGAAATCGCTGGAGAGGTGGCCGAGCGGCTGAAGGCGATTGACTCGAAATCAATTGTCCCCATCCGGGGACCGGGGGTTCAAATCCCTCCCTCTCCGCCATTATTGAAACCAACAAGCGACCGATCGAGGAGAGGTGGCCGAGCGGTTGAAGGCGCGCGCTTGGAAAGCGTGTGTAGGTTAACCCCTACCGAGGGTTCGAATCCCTCCCTCTCCGTTGGTTTAAAAACGAATTTGGCAGATTTGTTGGGCCTCGCGTAACGCGGTCTTGTGAACCCCGTCAGGTCCGGAAGGAAGCAGCGGTAGCAATTACCCGCGTGTACCGCGAGTTTCCCCAGCATCTCTGCCTTAACTTATTTTCCTTCCTTTTATGGAGCGCAAAGCCTCCCGGCTTTGCGTGCAACGCGGGGACGCGTTGGCGCTCCAAAACGGCGGCGTTGGCTCCAGCGTCATGCGGGGAGAATTCTCATGGAATTTCAGGTCTCGGCGCGCAAATGGCGCCCGCAGAAATTCAGCGAGTTGATCGGGCAGGAACCCATCGTCCGCACCTTGACCAACGCCATCCGGTCCGGACGGATATCCCATTCCTATTTGTTTTCCGGCACCCGCGGCGTGGGCAAGACCACCGCGGCGCGGATCTTCGCCAAGGCCCTCAACTGCGCCGGCGGGCCCACCCCGGAACCCTGCGACCAGTGCGAGTTCTGCGTGGAGATCCGCGAGGGGCGGAACGTCGACGTGCTGGAGATCGACGGCGCCTCCAACACCGGCGTGGCCGACGTGCGGGACATCATCGAGAACATCCGCTACGCCACCGCCGCCTGCCGGTACAAGGTCTACATCATCGACGAGGTCCACATGCTTTCGAGGAGCGCGTTCAACGCGCTTCTCAAGACCCTGGAAGAGCCCCCGCCCAAGGTGGTTTTCCTGTTTGCCACCACCGAACAACACAAAATCCCGGAAACCATCCTCTCGCGTTGCCAGCGGTTCGAGTTCAAGCCCCTGTCGCAGAGGCAGATGGTCCGGCAGATGGAGGCCATCTGCAAGCACGAGGGCATCCAGATCGACCAGGCCAGCCTGGAGGAAATCGCCAAGACGGGCGCCGGGAGCATGCGCGACGCCCAGAGCCTGCTCGACCAGGTGGTGGCCTTCAGCGGCCGGGAGGTGACCTCCGGCGCCGTGGAGGCCGCGCTGGGCATCGTCGGGCAGAAGGTCCTGGAACGGTTCGTGGACGGCGTGGCCCAAAGAGACGCCGGGGCCCTTCTCGAACAGGTCCAGGAGATCGTCGCCAACGGCAAGGACCTGCATTTTTTCTGCCGCGATTTGATCGAATATTTCCGCAACCTCCTGGTCGTCAAGGCGTGCAAGAAACCCGAACTATTGATCAACGTCTACGTCTGTAACCTGGACGCGCTGAAACGGCAGGCGAAGAGTTTCCACCCGGACGAGCTTCACCAGATGTTCCGCGTCCTTTCGCGCGTCGAGACGGAGATGCGGTTCAGCTCCCTGCCGCAGGCGGCGTTCGAGATGGCCGTCCTGCGCTTGACCGACGTCCGCCCCTTCCGCGACATCGACGGACTGCTGGAGAAAATCAACCGGCTGGAAAATTCCGGGCCGGCCAGCGCGCCGCCGGACCCAACGGGCTCGACTCGGATGGCGAGCGGCGCTCATCGAGGGCAATCGGAGCCGGGCCATTCCGCTCCGGGGCGACCCCCGGCCCGCGAGGACATCGAGCTAAAAAAAAACCCTTCGGTAGCCGGTGAAACCTCCGCGGAGGGTTCCGCCCCCGGGGGCATCCCCGGGTTTCCCGATTGGGAACGAATCCAGCGGGAGATTTACGAAAAGAAACCGCGTTTCTCCGTTTTCCTCGCCCAGAGCCGGTTGTTGGAGTTGAACCCCAACGCGGCTTGCATCGAGCTGTCCGATCCCTACACCCTGGCCCTGATCGGGAAGGAAGAAAACCTGGCGGCGATCCGCGCCGCGATCGAAGCCGTGTGCCATTTCGCGCCGGAAGTAAAACTGGCCGTCAAGTCCAGCACGGCGACGGCGCTTCACGACCGCCAAAATGCAAATCCCCCTCGGTCCCCCTTTGACAAAGGGGGAAGGGAGGATCCCCCCTTTAATAAAGGGGGGCTGGGGGGATTTCCCGTCTCGGCCCCGGAGGCGAATAGTGAGGAAAAAAGCGTCCCGGGGGATTATAATAAACCTGCAAGCAAATCCGAAACCGAGATCATCCAGGACGCCCTCGACATTTTCGGCGGCATCGTGATCCGTTGAACCCCGGAGGCATCCGGGAGCCCGGCCCATGAGCATAAAAAACTTTTCAAACCTGTTCAAGCAAGCCCAGGAAATGCAATCGCGGATGGCCGAGATCCAGCAGGAACTGGCCAGGAAAACCGTCGAGGCGAGCGTCGGCGGCGGCATGGTCAAAATGACCGCCAACGGACTGAACCAGGTCCTCGCGGTGCATATCGACAAGGACCTCATCAACCTGCAGGACCGCGAAATCCTGGAAGACCTCGTCCTGGGCGCCGTCAACGAAATCCGCCGGAAGGTCAAGGAACTGTCCCAGGACGAAATGAGCAAGCTGACGGGCGGCATCAAGGTCCCGGGCCTGTTCCCCTCCTAGCGGACAGAGGCGCGAATCGGTGAAACGTCCGGCGGCGGTACTGGAATTGATAGCGGAGTTGAAGCGGTTGCCCGGCGTCGGGCAGAAGACGGCCGAGCGGCTGGCGTTTTTTCTCATGCGCGGGTCGCGCGAACAGGCCGTGAAACTGGCCCAGGCGATCCAGAACATCAAGGAAAAAATCCTCCTCTGCTCCACCTGCAAGGGGATCGCCGAGAAGGACCCGTGCGAGATCTGCGCCGACCCCAATCGCGACCATTCCACCATCTGCGTGGTGGAGGAGCCCCACGACGTTTACGCCATCGAGGGCGCGGGGGAGTTCAAGGGCGTGTTTCACGTGCTGATGGGGGTCATCTCCCCGCTGGACGGGATCGGCCCCGGAGAATTGACCATCGACCTGCTGAAAAG
>JACRGP010000058.1 GCA_016217765.1 Nitrospinota bacterium
GCCAATGCCGCCTCCCGCTGGCGCGGCGGCGGAAAATTCTCCCCCTTGCAAAGGGGGCGGGGGGGATTCGCGTTCCGGCGATCGCGGAGCGTCATCGCCGCGTTGCCTCCGGGGGCATCCCCGGCGGCATACTGGCTACAATACCTTGCTCACCTTGCCCGCCTTCAGGCAATGCGTGCAAACCTTCATTGTTTTGATGGACCCTTTCAGGTTCACTTTCATCTTGTGTAAATTGGGGTTCCAGCGCCGTTTCGTCACGTTATGGGCATGGCTGACGTTGTTGCCGAACTGGGGACCCTTGTTGCAAACATCACATCTCTTGGACATTCAAAACTCCTTTGCAAAATTCATTGTAACCGGTAGGGTGAAATGTTAACATAGCGTAAATAACGGGGCAAGAAAAATTGGCGGACCATGATCATCGAGAAAAGCACGACCATCAACGAAATCATCAGCGCCTATCCCGAGACCGTGAAGTTCTTCAACGATCTCAAGATGAGTTGTAGCGGTTGTTTCGCCGTCAACTTCGACACCTTGGAGAACGGAGCGCTGATGCACGGGATGGAAGTGAATAACCTGATCCATCAGCTCAACCGTTTCATCGAGAACCTGCCGGCGTCCGCGGCCGGTCATCCTGCCAGAAACATCCGCGTCCTTCCTCCCGCGGGGACATTCTAAACAGTTTCCCAAATCAAAGAAATCTAAAGCGGTTCGTGTATTAGTGTGGGTTTGCCATATGCGAAAAAAAACGAGGGTATTTAAAGCCGGAGCCCCTTATTGGCGGGTAGGGTAAACCTGCGAAGGGTTTACCCTAAAAATTTGGACTCGGTGATGATTTCCTTCAGGACCTTGTCCGCCACGTCTTTGCTTTCAATGCGGTAAGTTCCGTCCGCTATTTTCTGCTTGATCTGGTTGACCTTGTCCACGCGGATGTCGGGAGCGGAGCGCACCGCCTCATGGGCCCTCTGAATGTCCTTGGCGCGGGAGGAAAGCGCAATTTGCTCGGACGAGCCCGTGCCGCCGGATTTGGCGGAAGGCGCTACGCCACTGTCGCTTTTGGCAGGTGGTTTGCCGCCGACCTTGGCTTTTTCCTGTATGACCTTGTTTTTTATTCTTAATTCATTGTTTCCAGGGATTTCCATAACAACCGCCTCTTCCGTTGAACGGGTTTCTCCTTCCAATCGACGTGAGTTTTTGCTCCTGAATAGTTTTTCAGCTTACTTCTTTAAAACCAGCGAGTTATGATATTTTTCGCCGTAATTTCAAAGGGTTCGCCGCAAAATTTGTGGATTTCGAGCCCTTTTCTATCCTCTATAACGGAAAATTAACCGGAAAACTTTACAGGATTTTTGCGATTCCGATAAAAAAACTTGTTTTTCCTTCCATTTAAACTAAAGGTAAAATAAGCTTTTGTCAAGTTATACAAATATGACGGCTATTTCCCCGGAAAACTGAACTGTTTTTTTGTTCCCGGTTGGACGGCGCGGGGCGGGATTTCGACCCTTCATGAAAAAATATAAAAACCCCACTCCCACGGTGGATATCATCATCGAAATCCAGGGGGGGATCGTCCTGATTGAAAGGGTCAATCCGCCGCGCGGCTGGGCATTGCCGGGAGGGTATGTGGATTACGGGGAGACGTTGGAGGCCGCGGCCATCCGCGAGGCCAGGGAAGAGACCTCCCTGGACGTGGACTTGATCGGACAGTTTCATACGTATTCCGACCCGAAGCGGGATTCCCGCCGGCATAATATCTCGACCGTTTTCATCGCCCGCCCCAGCGCGCCGCTGGACCCAATGCGCAAAGCCCCGCTGGCGCTCGATGGAGATGGATCGCGGTCAAAGAGCGCCATGCCGCCCCTGCGGCAAGTGGCCCGGGCCGCCTCCGACGCGAAAAATATCGGGACATTCACCCGCGACCGTCTGCCGTCGCCGATCGTTTTCGACCATGCGGAAATACTGGCCGATTATTTTCGCGTCCGCGCAAGTAAAAAGAAATGGGTCCCCGCCGTACCGTTGAATGCCAGTTTAACTCCAATAGGAAAAAAATGAAAAACGTCGGATTTGCCGCTCTGCTGTTGGCGGCCGTTTCCCTTTCGCCGGTTTATTCCCCCGCGGGCGCCGAACTTCCCGGAGCGCAAAAGTACGGGAAAATCCTGTGGGGATATCTGGAGACCCTTTGCGGGTTTGGCCCGCGGAACCCGGGAGGGGAGGGACACCGCAAGGCGCGGGAGTTTATCAAGCAGACCGGTTTGAAATACGCCGACGGCGTGACGGAGCAAAAGTTCGTTTACCCACTGCCGGGCGGCGGCGAACTGCCCATGGCCAACGTCGAGTTCCTGTTCGACGGCAGGGAGGCGGGACGTCCCATTCTGATCGGGACGCATTACGACACCCGGCCGTATGCCGACGAGGAGCCGGACCTGGCCCTGCATACCCAGCCCATCTTGGGGGCAAACGACGGCGGGTCGGGGGTTGCCGTGCTATTGGGGCTGGCGCGATA
Source organism: Nitrospinota bacterium (assembly GCA_016217765.1). Taxonomy (GTDB): domain Bacteria; phylum Nitrospinota; class Nitrospinia; order Nitrospinales; family JACRGP01; genus JACRGP01. The sequence goes on from JACRGP010000058.1 coordinate 2,504, forward strand.
TCTGAAAGAACATAAACCCCGGAGACCCGCGCGGCTGGTCTTTTTCGACGGCGAGGACTTCGGCCCCAGGTTCTCCATGGAGATGTTTCTCGGGTCCAAGCATTACGCCGGGCAATTGCTCGGCAGGGACGAGAAGGAATGGCCGTTTTGCGTGGTGATCGTGGACATGGTGGGGGACAAGGAGCTTGAGATATACAAGGAGATCAATTCCGAAAAAAGCGCGTCCTGGCTGACCGACGCCATATTCCAGGCGGCCAGGCGGCTCCGCCTCCCGCAGTTCCGCGACTCGGTCAAACACGCCGTGCTGGACGACCACACCGCCTTTCTGCGGCTCGCTATCCCTTCCGCGGCGGTCATCGATTTCGATTACCCCCACTGGCACAGGTTGTCGGACACGCTCGACAAATGTTCGCCGGAAAGTTTGAGCGCCGTCTTCTCCGCGGTCGCGGCGGCCCTGGACGAGATTTGAGTTTCATTATTGATGCTTGTATGAATAAGGGCCTGTCCAGACCGGGCGAGGGATTCTCCCTCGCGGTCATTCCCGTGAAAACGGGCATCCAGCGGGCTGTTTCAAAACAGGATTCTGGATCCCCGCGTGCGCGGGGATGACGGAACAGGGTCTTATTTATACCTGAGTCAATAATGGGCGCGGGATCAGGGGACGGGGGATTTTTTCCGGAGTTTTTTCAAGGCTTCCTGGTTGTCCGGGTCGATCTTCAGGATGATCTCCAATTCCTCCTCGGCGTCCTTGTCCCGGCCTTCCTTGACGTTCATTTCGTACAGGTTCCAGTGCAGGGACAGGAGATCGACTCCCAGGTCCACCGCCTTGTTATAGGCCTGCCGGGCGTCCGTGAATTGGTTCGCCGCGAACCGGGCGTTTCCCATGTTGTAGTGGGCCATGCCGAACTCGGGGTCGAGGGACAGGGCTTTCTCCAGGTAGGGGATGGCCTCGTCATGTTTGCCGAGCTTGTTCAGGGCCGCGCCCAGGTTGGAGAGGGCTTGGAGGAAGTTGGGATATAGCTGGACGGCTTTCTTGAAAGCCGCCGCGGCTTCCGTCATTTTCCCGCTCATGAAATAATGCCCGCCGAGGTTCGACAGGGCTTCCGGAAACCGGGGATTCATCTGGACCGTTTTTTCGTATTCCTTGACGGTTTCCTCGAACATCCCCTTTTCCCGGTAGGCGACGGCCAGGTCGTAATGCGCGAGGACGAAACCGGGATCTTTCTCCAGAATGCGGTTGAAATAGTTCATGGCCGTGTCGGGCTCCCCCAGCGCGTACAGGGCAAAGTTCCCCTTGTAATAAAGGACCTCCTTGGAGTCCTTGTCTTCCTCGACGATCTTGCCCAGGGGGACGATCTGGCTCTCTTTTATAAACGGTTTGACGTAGTTGATGGGGAGCGCGAGGTTGATGGACCGGCCTTCCACGGTCGCGAGGCCGACGACTTTGTTTTGCCTGTCCACCACCGGTCCGCCGCTGAAGCCGGGGCCGAATTCGGCGGTGGAGTAAATATACGAAAAATCCGGATACGCCTGCGGATGGACGCCCAGAATAAAACCGTAGGTTTGCAAGACGCCGCCCTGAATGCCGCCGCCCTGTTCCATCTGGGTTTCCTCGGCGAGGTACCCCAGGGCGCTCACGTAATCGAATTCGCGCGCCCGGTCGGAGTCCCCCAACTCCAGGGTGGAGAAGGGGCCGCCCGCCAGTTTTATAATGGCGAAGTCCTTCGCCCGGTCGGTATGGAGAACGCCCTTGACCGGCGCCGTCGAACCGTCTTCAAGGACCGCGTCGATCGAGACGGCGTCCACCAAAACGTGGTAATTGGTTACCAGCGTCCCCTCCGGGGTCGCGATGAAACCCGTGCCCGTGCTGAAAACCTTGCCCGACGCGTCCTTGACCGCCAGGAGGACGACGGCGCTTTTATTGACCTCGTAAGCCAGGGATTCGCGCGGAGGCGCGGCGAGGACCGCCGCCGCGAACGCGATAATAACGACTATCCGCGCAAATATTGTTTTACGCATAAAACGGCGCCTCTTTGGAAACTCGAAATGCCCGGGGAGCCGGGCGATCGATGGTTTATGCCGGGGTGAAACGGGTTTATGTTGCCGATTTTATAGCGTAGCAGGGAGGATTACAATAAATTTCCCATGAGCCGA